>JAMDDA010000026.1:12439-19335 GCA_023488925.1 Actinomycetota bacterium | reverse complement strand
TCGCGTCCCGCTTAGCCACTGGATTGAGCTGGCCCGAGCTGGCGATGGTGATGCGGCCGCGCAGGTTGGTACCCTCGACCCACACGTTGTCGTTGACGTAGATGACGCCCTTGGCCGGATACGGAGTGGCCGCACCGAGGGGGCCGTAGGTCAGATACCCCCCCACGCGGTTGCCCTGGGCATAATTCTTGTCTTCGAGCTCATCGGTGACCGGGGCGGCCTGATAGAAGGCGTTCGGGAGCAGGCGGATGTACCAGCCGTGCGCCTTGCCGGGCGCGGTGGGGTTGACGTAGGGGAGACTGGCGCTGCTGCCCGCCAGGTCGGCGAGCCGGGTGAAGTCCGAGGTGACCGTATTGAAATCGATCGGCGGCACCGGGTATTGCCAAAAGGCCCGCGAAGGGCTCGAGGGCGAGAGATACTGGGACCAGACGCCGGGTTTCACGCCGGCGTACCCCGTGTCGTAGGTTTGACGGGCCGCGCTGATAGACTCGTTGATGTTCTCGGTCTCGATACGGATGCCGGTGTTGGAATGGGTTTTCCCGTGCCAGACCCGGTTCGCCGGCCCGCCGATGTACACCTGGTCGTCGACCAGGAGCACGTACTCGCTGAACGAAGGCCGCCCGATGTGCGCCCGTACCGTGCGGGGGGCATCCTCGGTGGAATTCGCCTTGCCCGTGACAGTGACGGTGACGCGGGAATCCGCCTGGCTCGGCGGGGTGACCTGCAGGGCATACGTGCCTTTCACCGTGCCGTCGTACGGGTCGGTCAGCGTGAAAGTCTTGGTGTGTGGGTCGGGCCCGGTGTTGCCGGGAATGGCGAAGTCGTTCGCCTCCGAGGAGGCCCCGCTGGCCACCATCCAGAGATACTGATTCAGGCCCGCCTCGGCAACCGCCAGCGACTGGGTGAAGGCGCGGTCTCGGCGGACGTGCTGCTCGTTGACCAGGATTTCGGCGAGCAAGGTGGCCGACATCATGGCCACGGCGAGCAGGACCAGTAGCACGAAGGCCAGGATATAGCCCTGCTCGCCCTCGGGGGCGAATCGGCTCCGCACGACGGTCGCCGCGTGTGCTCCGGGGAACAGCGGACCGCGGCCCGCACTGCGCCCGTCTCCCTCGCCCGGTCCGCTCCGATCCGGCGATCCCATGCGCATATCAAAGCCCCCCATCGTATCTCTGTCTGATCTGCGCGCGCGCATCCAGCGTGACGTCGGAAGCGGCGAGCTCCGGTGCTTGGTTGACGACGAGATGGATGTCTATGGCAACGATCTGCTCGCGCTGCTCGGGGGTGGAGGTGGAGGTCATCTCGACGAGCGTCTTCGCCGTCTGGTCGTACCGGTAGTAGTGGAAGACGGGGGCGTCCGCGTTGCGAACGCCCCGGATCACCTCGCCGTCCGTCTGGTAGGGCGGGTAAGTAGGGGGTGTGCTCGACAGGTCGGGGGAAGCGGTCTGCATTTTCAGCGTCCCGGCGGAGAGGTAATAGCGCACCTTCTCGGTGTAGCCGTCGCCGTCCAAGTCCGAGTAGAAGACGATCTCTTGAGGGGCTGCCGTTTCGATGGCGTCGGAACGGCTCGTCTGGTTGGAGGCCGACGAGCTCGCCATCCTCAGATAGCGCGTCAGCTGGTTCGTGGCCAGCCGGGCGTCGTCCTGGCTGCGGATGCGGACCTCCTGAGCCGCGAAGGTACGGGTGGCGCTCACGAACATGCCCACGATGGCCGCGGAGAGGATGCCCGCCACGAGCATGACCACGAGGAGCTCGACGAGGGTGAAGCCGGCCTCGCGGCGGCGGCCCGAGGCCGGGCGAAAGACCCTGCTCCGGAGTGAAGTCGGCCGGGCCGGCACCTGCCGGTTGGGCTCCGCGCGGCGCATCAGTTCTTCTCCAGTGTGACCTCGAGGTAAACCGCCCCGTCGATTGTGACCGTCTGCTGGTAGGTGCGGTAACCGTTTTTGCTGATTTGCAGGGGATACGTACCCAGCGCGAGATCGGTGTAGGTCACGTATCCCTGATCATTCGTCTTTTTCTTGTCCCCGTTCAGGTTTACTTCAGCGTCCTTGAGCGGCTTGAGTCTGCCGTCTTTCCAGTACATGACGCGCACGGTGAGGGAGCCGCTGGCCGGTATGGTGGTCGTGGTCGGGGCGATCGTCGTCGTGGTCGTGCCCCCGAGCGTGGTGGTGGTCGTGCCCCCGAGCGTGGTCGTGGTGGCCGCCACGGTCGTGGTGGTGGCCCCTCCCGTCGAGACCACGATCGTCACATCTTGGGTCTGGCCGGGGTCGAGCACCACCGAGGCGGAGGCTGGAGCGTAGCCCTGGTCGGGCACCACCAGCACGACATATGGGTCGAGGCTGGTGGAATACCCGATATCGGCCAAAGTGGCCGTGCCTGCTTGATCGCTCGTGACGGTCCTGTCGAACCCGCGGGGCCCGGTGATCGAGAGAGACAGTCCCGGTACGGGAGTACCTTGCCCGTCAACCACGTGCACCACGAGTGTCGCGAGGCGGTCGATGATGAGCTGCACGACGGTGTAGGGGGTGCCGTCCTGGACCACCACGGGCGGATCGGTGGCGGCGCTGTTGTACCCGGGCTTCGTCGCGGTCACCAGGTAGCTCGGAGTTGGGTCGGGCGTCAAGCCCGGAATGAGGATGTGGCCTTGGGAATCGGTGTGAATGGCCGACGAGTCGATGTTCACGTTGGGCACCAGGTGAGTGTTGGTCACCGTGATCTGGGCGTCGGGCACGGGGTCGCCCTTGGAATCGGTGACGGTGACGTCCAGGCTGCCCCCGGCAGCGCCGCCCGCGACGATGGTGGTCATCTCGACGGGCTGCAGTCGGCTCTGCCCGGCCACCGCCACCCGCACGGTCACTCGGCGGTAGTTCGCCGGGTACGGCCCCGAATAGCTTGCATCCCGTACGAAGATCACCTCGCGGGTGATGTCCAGGGTGACTCCGTCGACCGTGCGCTGTTCGTGCGCCAGGAGCACGCCGCGCGGGTGGCCCGTCGTGGTGCCCACGTCTTCGTACGGCAGGGCGCGGATGTTTTCGATCTCCTCGCTCGCCACCTGGTGGAGAAGAGAGCGCACGTCCGCGTCGGCGACCCGTCCCACCGCGGAGGCGAGGAACTGCGCGCTGAATACCAGGCCGATCACGAGCACTACCCCCGACACGAGAACTTCCACCAGCGTGAAGCCCTCTTCGGCGCGGCGCCGCGGGTTCGCCCTGGTGCGCGTCCGGGGTGTTGTGCCGCACGTGGCGGGGTCAGGTGCCCTCACTGTGCTCGTCCTCCCTCCAACTCCGAGCGCCTTTGCCTATGCCGCTCAGGACCCTTGTGGAGTCTTTGGCCCAAGTATCGTCCCGTTCTCGCCTAATCTTTAGCGGGCTGCCGGAAAGACTGCGATCACCCCGTTCGGGGGCGAAGAACCCTGGTGTCTTGGCTCTCCGCTCCGGCCGAACGGGCACGAGGCCCGCTTCTTCAGCACCGTGTCGCGGGAGGCGACGGCCCGCAGTCGGAGCGGGAGGCCACCGCCGTCCCCCGGTTCCCCTGTCGATCCGGGTCGAGCGGTCTGCTACCCTGATCTCCCGACCGATCGCGCCGAGAGAAGGGCAGGCATGGATACCTACAAGGGCAAAGACGCCGACCCCAGTACGCTCGTTGGCGAGGATACCATCGTCAGGGCGTACACGGACGGAGCCTGCCTGGGGAATCCCGGCCCCGGCGGCTACGGCGCCGTCTTGACCTACCGGGGTCACCGAAAGGAGTTGTGCGGAGGTGTCCGCCTCACGACCAACAACCGTATGGAGCTCATGGCCTGCATCGCGGCCTTGCGGTCTCTCAAGTTCCCCTGCGCGGTCGAGCTCATCTCGGACTCGAGCTATGTGGTGCGGGCGATGAGCGAGGGGTGGGTGGACAGGTGGCAGCGGAACGGCTGGAAGCGGGGCCGGGCGGATCCGGTGAAGAACGTCGACCTGTGGCAGGAGCTCCTCGGGCTCTGTGCCGGGCACCGGGTGCGTTTCTGCTGGGTGCGGGGGCACGCCGGGCACCCCGAGAACGAGCGGGCCGACGCACTGGCCAGCGCGGCCGCGCAGAACGCGGAGACCGGGATCGATGCCGGGTTCGAGGGGGAAGCGGGCGTCACCGAGCGCCTACTCTGAGCCGGCGGCCGCCTACTCAAGCCTGCGGAGGCCTAACCGGAGCCTGCGGGGGCCTGGCTGACCCCGCGGGCGCCCAGCGGCCGCCGCAGGGTCGCCTCAGCCCGCGGCCACCTACTTTGAGCCCGCGGTGCCTACCCTGAACCCGCGGGCGCCTACTCTGAGCCGGCAGGCCCGCCGCCGCCGGCAGGCCCGCCGCCGCTTCCGCCGCGCGGAGTACAATCAAGAAGAACTCTGAGAGTTAGAGGTAAACGAGGAAAGGAGGCGGGCGCGGTGTCTAAGGCCAGCGGGGGCGGAGCCGGCGGTGGTCCGGGCGCACGGGTCGATCCGGCGCGTTACGAGGCGGTGCTGCGGCTGCGCCTGAGCAGCCACGACGCCCACTACGGCGGGGGACTGGTCGACGGAGCGCGGATCCTGGGGCTCTTCGGTGACCTGGCCACCGAGCTCCTCATCGCCCATGACGGCGACGAGGGCCTTCTTGCGGCCTATGACTCGGTGGAGTTCCTGGCACCGGTGTACGCCGGCGACTACATCGAGGCTCGGGGCCGGATCACCCGGGTGGGGACTACCTCCCGGGCCATGGAGTTCGAAGCCCGTAAAGTCATCACACCCCGGCCCGATCTGGCTCCCTCGGCGGCCGACCTGCTCGCCGAGCCGGTGGTGGTCTGTCGGGCCCGGGGCACCTGCGTCGTGCCGGCCGCGCGGCAGCGGCTGCGCTAGCGGGCTGCTGAAGAGCCGGCTTTCATGCCCCGTTCGGCCCAGGCCGGGTGCCAATATGCAGGGGTCCTTGGTCCCCGAACGTGGCGGTCACGGTCTTTTCCAACAGCCTGCTCAGGCGTTCCGGCGCAGCCGGCCGAAGAACGAGGCTATGAAGAACACGATGGCCACCAGTACGATCGTGGGGCCCGAAGGCGTGTTCAGGTAGTAACTGGCAACCAGGCCCGCGGCGGCGCTCACCAGGCCGATCCCGGCCGCCAGACCCATGAGCCTGCGGAAATTGCGGGCCAGATTGCGGGCGGCCGCCGCCGGCACGATGACCAGGGCGCTTACCAGCACGATGCCCACGATCTTCAGGCTCACGGCGACGGTGAGAGCCAGCAGGGTCATGAACAGGTAGTCCCAGGCTACGGCGTTGACCCCTTCCACGCGGGCCAGGTCACGGTTGAAAGCCACCTTGATCAGCAGGGTCGACCGCCGGAAGATCAGTCCCACCACCACCAGGGTCAGAGCCAAGGCCAGGCCCACGTCGAGAACACTCACGGAGAGGATGTCGCCGAACAGGTAGGAGAGGAGGTCGGTCTGGTAGCCTTTCTGGAAGCCGATGACCAGCACCCCCAGGGCCATGGAGCCCGAGAAGAACACGCCGATGACCGTGTCGGAGGTCAGCTCGGTGCGGAAGGTCAGATAGGTGATGCCGACGGCCACGACCACGCAGAAAATCACGGCGGCGGTCACCGGGTTCATACCCACCAGCACGCCCAGGGCGATTCCGGCCAAGGCGGCATGGGAGATCGCATCGGAGAAGAACGACATAGAGCGTAGGGTGACGAACACGCCCACGACGGCGCACAAGAAGCCGATGGTGAGGCCGGCCAGCAATGCCCGCTGCATGAACGGATACTGCAGGAAGGGGAAGATCTCGAAAACCGGCGCGGGCATGGTCAGTGTGCGTGGTGGTGGTGGTATGAAGACGCCAGGGCACCGTAGGTCTGCTCCAACACCTCGGGCTGCAGCACCGCCCGCGGCGCGCCCCTGCAGAGCAGGCGGCGGTTCAGGCAAAGCACCTGGTCGGCGTACTTGAACACCACGTCCAGGTCGTGCGAGACCATGACCACGGTCAGGTTCTGCTCCCGCTTGAGGGCGTGGATTATCTCGTAGAAGGTGTCCTCACCGGCGACGTCCACGCCGGCGGCGGGTTCGTCCAGCAGGAGGAGCTCGGGGCTGGTGAGCAGAGCGTAGGCCAGCAGCACGCGCTGGAGTTCGCCGCCGGAAAGCCGGCCGATGGGCCGGTCGATGAGCTTCTCGGCATGTACGCGGGCGAGGGCCGCGCGCACCCGCTCACGCAGGCGGGCGCGGTGCAGCCAGAACCCGCTCCGCTCCAGGCGCAGAAGCATCACCTCGAAGACGGTGATGGGGAAAGTGCGGTCGAAGTCCAGACGTTGGGGCATATAGCCGATGCGGCGGGAGGCGTCGCCCAGGTCACGGTGGTCGTGGCCCAAGATGGTGACGCGTCCCGTCTGGGCCGGGATCAGGTTGAGGATGGTCCGCATGAGCATGGTCTTCCCGGCACCGTTCGGGCCGATGATGATCGCGATCTCGCCCTCGTCCACCACGAAGGAAACGTCTTCGAAGATTAGGTGGCCGCCCAGGCGTAAGGAGAGATCCTCCACCAGCAACACGGCGTGCGGGTACAGCTCCTGGTCCATCACGACCCTCCCAGCGCTTTCCGGAAGACCTCGGTGTTGTGTCGCAGCAGGTCCTCGTACATGGTGACGGATAGGGTGCTCCCCTCCGGGTCCACCTCGTAGACCTGCACGCCTGCCTCTCGGGCCAAGGCCTCGGCGGGCCGCGGCGAGAACTGGGGTTCCGAGAACACCGCCTTCACCCCGAGCTTCTTGACCAGGTCGACCACGCCGGTCAGGTATTGGGGCGAGGGCTCCTTGCCCGGGAATTCCTCGATCACCGCCACCTGGTTCAACCCGTAAGCGCGGGCGTAGTACTGAAAAGCGCTGTGGAAGCTCACGAAATCCCTGCTAA
>JAMDDA010000026.1:0-12429 GCA_023488925.1 Actinomycetota bacterium | reverse complement strand
CGCCGGGGCGCGGCGGGCGTAGCCGGCAGCGCCGGACGGGTCGAGCGCCTTCAGGGCGGCACGGATGTTGTCCACCATCACGAGAGCGTTGGCCGGATCGAGCCAGACATGGGGGTCGGCGCCGCCGGTGCTTTCGCCGCCGCCGGCCGAGCCGGGGATGGGGGTCGGCTCGTTGGGCCGCAGCAGGGTGACGCCTTTGGAAGCCACCACCACCCGCAGGTCCGGGTTGCCCGAGCTCTTCACCAGATCGTCCACCCAGAGCTCCAGGCCGGCTCCGTTGACGATGAGCATATCCGCTTCCGCCAGCAGCCTGGCCTGAGCCGGGGTGAAGTTGGTTTGGTGGGGGGAGGCTCCGGGGGGGAGGAGCTCCTCCACCCGCACGGCCTCACCGGCTACGTTGGCGGTCAAGGAGTAGATGAGGGGTACCGAGGTCACGACCAGCGGCCGGCCGTCGCTCGCAGCCGGCCCCCCGCAACCGCCGGCGACCGGCAGACCCGCCGACAGCACCACAGCCAGTAGCACCACAGCCAGACGCGCGGCGGCGCCGGCCGCGGCCAGAGGCACGGCGGCGCGCCCGGCGACCAGACGCCCGAGGGCGCGTACCGCGGCCAGAGGCGCGGCGACCGGGAGCACGCCGACCAGGGGCACCGCGGCCAGAGGCGCGACGACCGGACGCGTGACGGCCCGGGGAGGCGTGACCGGCGCCGCCCCGGCCGAGTACCTCATGCACGGGCGTGCCGTCGGGCCGAGACGGGGCTCCCGGGTCATGGATCCCGCGCCTCCCGCCTCCTGCCGATCTTCTGGCAGTTGGGGCAGAGCCCGCGCAACACCAGGTGGTGGTCGCGCAGCACGTAGCCCTGCTCGTGCGCCGGGCGGGCGACATGGTGCTCGGCCAGACCGCACTCGATGCGCTCCACCGAGGCGCAGCCGGTGCAGAGCAGATGGTGATGGTGACGGCCGTAGGCGTCGGCCAGATCGTATCGGCGGAAGCCTTCGTCCAAGTACAGATGGGTGAGAACGCCGGCGTCCTCCAGCGAGGCCAGGCAGCGGTAGAGGGGGGAGAGGTCGCCGGTGATGCCGATGCGCATCCCCAGCTCCTCCGCCGTGAACGCACAGGCGCCGTCGGCGAATTGCCGCAGCACGGCCCGCTTCAGGCGGGTGAGCCGCAGCCCTTTCTCGCGCAGGTCGGAAGCGATGCGGCCCATGTCCAGGCCGAGCTGCGGTTCCGGGTTGCCGTCCACCTTTCCTCCACGATCTTTGTGGTCAGTGGCTGACCATAATACCAGGGTACACTTGGGCGGTCTGGGCAGTGTGGCGGGCGTTCGCGACCGCCCGTCGGGTGGGGCAGGGCCGGGGCGCGAGCGTGGTCGCCCGGGAGCCCACACCCCGTATGGTAGACTTGACCCTCTCTCACGGGCGAAAGGAGACGACATGCGGGAGAATTTCGGGGGCTATTTTCTCCAGCGGCCGTCCGACGGGGTACCGGCCAAGGTACACATCGACGATACTACCCTCCGGGACGGAGAACAGACGGCGGGGGTTGTTTTCGCCAACGAGGAGAAGCTGCGCATCGCCAAGCTCCTGGACGAGGTCGGCGTCTACCAGATCGAAGCGGGTATCCCCACCATGGGTGGGGACGAATGGGAAGCGGTTCGCCAGATCGCGTCCATGGACCTGAATTGCAGCATCCTGGCCTGGAACCGCGCGGTCGTCTCCGATATCGAAGCCTCGTTGCGCTGCGGGGTGGATGCGGTGGCCATCTCCATGTCGTCGTCCGACATCCACATCGAGCACAAGCTCCGCCAGAGCCGCGAGTGGGTCCTCGAATGCGTCAAGAGAGCGGTGACCTTCGCCAAGGAGGCCAACGTCTACGTCTCGGTGAACGCCGAGGATGCCTCCCGCTCCGACATGGAGTTTCTGCTGGCCTTTGCCCGCGTCGCCCGCGAGGCAGGCGCCGACCGTCTGCGCTTCTGTGACACCCTGGGGATTCTCGATCCCTTCAACACTTTCATGAAGATCAAGACGATCATCGACGTGGTTGGCATCGACGTGGAGATGCACACCCACAACGACTTCGGCATGGCCACGGCCAACGCCATCGCCGGCATCAAGGCCGGAGCAGGCTTCGTGAACACCACGGTCAACGGGCTGGGGGAGAGGGCGGGCAACGCCGCTTTGGAGGAGGTGGCCATGGCCCTCCAGTACATCGAGGGCCTCGACCTCGACCTGAACACGGGCAAGTTCCGGGAGCTGTCCGAGTATGTGGCCCACGCCTCCAATCGCCCCATTCCTACCTGGAAGCCCATCGTGGGGGCCAACCTCTTCGTGTACGAGAGCGAGAACCGGGCCTCCGCCGCCCTCGTCGATCCCACCAGCTACGAGATCTTCCCACCCGAGGCGGTGGGGCTGCAGCGACGCTTCCTGCTCGGCAAGTACTCGGGCGTCGACTCGCTCCGCCTGAAGCTCGCGGAACACGGCATCTCGGTCACTCCCGACGAGGCGGCCGCCCTCATCCTGCGGATCCGCTCGAAGAGCGTGGCCCTGAAGCGGGCGCTCTTCGACGAAGAGCTGCTCGATATCTACCGAGGCATGATCGACGAGGTGCGCGAGGAGCTGCGGGAAGCCGAGAGGGCGGATCGCGACCTGGTCGAGGACGCCGCCGTCGACACCGTCTCCGTCCCGAGCGAGGTGGGCGATGAAGCCTAGGGGGCGCCGGGCCGGGGAGTTCGAATCCCATTTCAAGGGGGCCAAGGCCCAGGTGTACCTGGTCGACACCACCCTGCGCGACGGCGAACAGACCGCGGGCGTGGTTTTCGCGAATCAAGAGAAGGTGCGCATCGCTCGGCTCCTCTCCGACATCGGGGTGCACGAGCTCGAGGTGGGCAGCCCTTGGCTGTGCCCCGAGGAGCGCGAGGCCATGGCCGAGATCGCGGCCTCCGGCCTCGAGGCGCGTACTCTGGCTTTTTGCCGGGCCGTCGCCGACGACATCGCTCTGGCCGCCGAATGCGGGGTGGACGGAGTGGTCATCTCGGCCAGCACCTCCGACATCCACATCCGCAAGAAGTACGGCAAGGATCGCAGTTGGGTGCTGCGCCAGGTGGAGGAGGCGGCCCTGGCGGCCGCCGATCGGGGTCTGCCCTTCGTCGTCTCGGCCGAAGACGCGTCGCGCACGAGCATGGACTTCCTGCTCACCTACGCCGTGACCGCGGAGAAGATGGGAGCGGAGCGCTTCCGCTTCTGCGACTCCCTCTCGGTGCTCGATCCTTTCCGTGCCTTCCAGACTATCCAGACCATACTGGATACGGTGTCGATCGATGTGGAAGTGCACTGTCACAACGACTTCGGCATGGCCACCGCCAACAGCTTGGCCGGTATCCGCGCGGGAGCCCGGTTCGTCACCGTCTCGGTGAACGGCTTGGGTGAGCGCACGGGCAACGCCGCCTTGGAAGAGGTGGTCATGGCCCTCAAGATTCTGGACGATCTCGACCTGGGCATCTCCACGCACCACTTCCGGGAGATCTCGGAGTACGTGGCTCGGGCTTCGAGCCGGGCCATCCCCATCTGGAAAGCGATCGTCGGCACGAACGTGTTCGCCCACGAGTCGGGCATTCACGCCGACGGTGTCATCAAGAATCCGCTCACGTACGAGGTCTTCAGTCCCGACGAGGTGGGCCTCACCCGGCAGCTGGTGGTGGGCAAGCACTCCGGCAGCCGGACGATCCAACACAAGTTCAAGGAGTTCGGCATCGATCTCTCCGACCAGGAGGCATCCGAGATCCTGGCGATGGTGCGCAAGATGGCCGTGGAGATGAAGCGCGCGCTCTTCGACAAGGAGCTCATGTACATCTACCAGGACTTCATGCGCCGAGACCAGGAACGCCGGGAGGCCAAGCACGTCGGGGCCACGGACGAGGACTGAGATCGACGGCCGGCCACGTCCAACCGCGCGGAGGGGGCTCGAGCCGGTACCGCGGTCCCTCTTCCTCACCAACGACTTCCCCCCGCGCATCGGCGGGGCGCAGTCGCATTACTGGGGGCTTATCCGGACCCTCGATCCGGCCGACGTCGTGGTCTTGGCTCCCGGGCATCGAGATGCGGCCGCGTTCGATGCCCGCCACCCCTACCGGGTGGTGCGGGCCCGCGAATCGATCCTGTTGCCGAGCCCTTCGCTGCTCCACCGCGCCGAGGAGCTGATCCGCGGGGAACGGCTCGACCTCGTCCAGCTGGGGCATCCTCTGCCCGTGGGTTTGCTGGGCCCGCTCCTGGCCCGCCGTACCGGGCGTCCGTATCTGGTTTTCCTGGGAGGGGCGGAGGTCACCCTGCCCGCGGCCCTCCCGGGAGTCGGCTCGGCTCTCCGCCACGTCCTGCGCCGGGCCTCCTTGCTGGTGGCGGTAAGTAGCTTCACCGCCGCGGAGGCGTACCGCCAGGCGGGTGGAGAGACGCCGGTGGCGGTGCTTCGCCCCGCCATCGATCCGGGCGGGTTCCTTCCGAGGGATCGGGTGGGAGTGGAGGCCACGCGCCGGGATCTGGGAGTCCGGGGACCCTTGGTGGTCTGTGTGGGGCGGCTCGTGCCCCGCAAGGGCCAGGACGTCCTGATCGACGCGCTGGCCCTTCTCGCAGACGCATACCCCACCGTGGAGCTGGCGCTGATCGGAGACGGAAGGCTGCACCGGGCTTTACACAGGCGGGCCCGGCGGCGCGGCGTGGCGGACCGGGTGCGTCTTCTCGGGGCGCTCCCTGCACAGGAGGTCCGCCGCTGGCTACGGGCGGCCGACGTGTTCGCCTCGCCTTGCCGCAGTCGTTGGGGTGGACGCGAGGTGGAGGGCTTCGGCCTGGTTTTCACCGAGGCCGCGCTTGCCGGCCTGCCTGTCCTGGCCGGACGGTCGGGCGGCGCGCCGGAGGCGGTGTCTCCCGGAGACGGCGGCATCGTCGTCGAGGGGAGGCGGGCGGAGGAGGTGGCGGCCGGGCTCGGCCGTCTGCTGAGCCTGACGGAGACGGCCAGGCGCAGGATGGGCGAGCGGGGGCGGCGCCTCAGCCTGGGCCGCCACGCTCCCGCAGTGGTGGGCCCGCGATATCGGGAGCTCTTGATACGGGCGGCCCAGGGATGAAGGAGGGCGTTCCGACCAACGGCTCCGCCGCCGGCGTGCGCGGGCCGCTCCGCTGGTCTCGTATGCTGCTGGGCATGGTCGCCGGTCTTGGCGTGGCGGTGGTTGTCGTGCTCGTGGTGAACCCCCACGTGGGCCGGGAGTTGGAGACGGCAGGCGACCAGGCCGGCCGGCCGGCGCTCTTCGGGCTCGTGGCTTTGGCTCTGGCGGTGGCTCTGGCGGCCGATGCCGCCTCCCTGGTGCTCCCGGTGCGCATGCTCGTGCCGGAAGCTTCCCGCTGGGGGACGGTGGCAGCCGCCCTCGAGGCCCATCTGGTGGGGGGAGCCACGTCTTTTGGAGGGCTGGAGATCCCTTATCAGGTCATGCGCCTGCGCCGCCTCGGCCTCTCCGTCTCGCAGGCCACCTCGGCCGTCATCGTGAAGGGCTTCGTCCACACCATGGTGCTCGCCGGCGTGGCTCTGGCCGCCTTGCTTCCGCGAACGGCGTCGCTCTTGACCCCCCTGCAGCGTCTGATCCTCGTGTCGGCCACGATCGGGCTCGGAGCGGCGTGGCTGCTCGGTTGGCTCTGGCTGCGCCGGCCCCTGGGTGTCTCTTTGGTGCCGGAGCGGGTGCGTCGCGGGGTGTTCGCCATGCGGCGGGCGATGGCCGACCTGGGACGGGCAAAGACGCGCATCCTGGTCTGCCTGGTGGCGCTGCAGGTCGTCTACTGGGTCGCCATGTTCGCCCTCCTCGTTTTGATCCTGTTGGCGTACGGCTGGCGGGGGGGCATCTGGCCCATCGTGGTCGGCCAGGCCGTGGTGCAGGTGCTGATGCCGCTCTCGCCTCTTCCCGGCGGTGGGGGTGTCGCCGAGCTCGGCTACCTGAGTCTTATCGGCCCTTCGGTTCCCGAAAGCATTCGGCTGGCGTCGCTCGTGGTCTGGCGGGCGACCACCTGGCTGATCCCGGTGGGCCTGGGAGCTCTGACTCTCGGTCTGCGCCGCGGGGTGGAGGGCCGGCAGTGAGCCGCAAGAAGCGCGGGGCGAGATCCCGCAGCCACACGGCGCTGGCCCTGGGAGCCGCATTCGCACTGGGCAGCCTGCCCAGTGCGCGCCTGGTGGGCCGGGCCTTCGGCGTGGACATCGACCGCGTGGGTACGGGGAATCCCGGCACGGCGAACGTGAGGCGTTCGTTGGGTTTCGGCCCCGCGGCCCTGGTGCTGGCCATGGACGCGGCCAAGGGCTTCGTCCCCGTGGTCCTGGGCAGGAGGAGCGGGGCCTCCCCCGGAATCCTGGGTGCCCTCGGCTTCGCTCCCGTGGCCGCGCATGTCTTTGTCGTGAGGGGAAAGGGCGCCGCCACCGCTCTGGGGACGGCCATGGCCGGCGACCCTGTCGGGTTGGTGATCGTCGGTTCCGGCATCGTCAGTGGTACGCTGGTGAAGCTGCACGCGCCGGCCGTCCTCGCGGGCTACGTCACGTATCCGGTGGTCCGGCTCCTGCTGGGGCGGTCGCGGGTCGCGGTCGCCTGGACCGCCGCGCAGATGGCTCTGGTCATAGAGCCACGCCTGCGCGGCCCGGGTGCTTGGTCCGGGTTGGTTTCGGGCAGGGTTGTCTGGGAAAGGCTGATGTTCGACAGGGAACCGTCATAGACGTGGAGGCGATCTCATGCGTGTCGGGCTGGTGTCTCCATATTCGTGGGACGTGCCCAGTGGCGTCAACGACCATATCGCCTCGCTGGCTCGGGAACTGCAGGTCCACGGCCACGACCCCTGGATCATAGCCCCGATCGGCCGTCCCGTGGGCCCGCGCCGCCGGGGCGCGGTGTTCGACAGGCTATTGTCTGCGGGCTCGGCGGTCCCCTTTCCCTCGAACGGTTCCAAGGCGTACGTCAACGTATGGCCGCTCATGCCGCGCCGCATGGCCCGTCTTCTTGCGGAGGGCGGTTTCGACATCCTGCACGTGCACGAGCCCTGCACGCCGTCGGTGGCCGGTTCCGCGGTGCTGGTCGGCGACATGCCCATCGTGGGTACGTTCCACGCGGCCGGAGAGAACTCGCCCTTGTACAAAGCGTTTGCTCCGGCGGCCCGGCGTGTCATCGATCGGCTGGCGGTGAAAATCGCGGTGTCCGAGGCGGCCCGCGATTTCGTCGCCGATCGGTTTCCCGGAGATTACCGCGTGATTCCAAACGGCGTGCGGGTGGCCGACTATGCCGCGGCCCGGGGGATGGCGAAGACGCCCGGCCGCATTCTCTTCGTGGGTCGCGCCGAGCCGCGCAAAGGGCTGTCGGTGCTCCTGCAGGCCTTCCCGCGGGTGCGGATGTACCATCGTGACGCGACCCTGGTGATGGTGGGACCTGACTGGGCCGACGTCCATGCGGCTCTTGCGAGGGTCGATGGCTGCTCGGTGAGGCGCACCAGCGGCCTCGCCGCATTGGGGCGGCTGGATCATGAGACGAAGGTCCGGGAGATGGGGGAAGCTCAGGTGTTGTGCGTGCCTTCCCTCTCCGGGGAGAGCTTCGGGCTGGTGTTGGTGGAGGGTCTGGCTGCCGGGGTACCGGTGCTGGCCTCGGACCTGCCGGGCTACCGCCGTGTCCTGCACGACGGCGCGCTCGGGCGGCTGGTGCCTCCGGGCGATCCGGACGCCCTGGCGCGGGAGCTCGTGCACTTCCTGGACGACCCGCGGGGTCGAGCCGCCGCCGCCACCCGGGGGATCCGCGCGGTGGAACGCTATGCCTGGAGTACGGTGGTGGAGCGGATCATGCTGGCCTATGAAGAGGCCCTGGCGGTCGGGCGGGTGCGCCGACCCCGGGGCGTGCACGCTGGGCCCGCCTGTCGGCTGCCTCTACTGGCTCGGGGGCGCTCCCGGTAGAATCTCCTTGTCGATTTGTCGCAAGGAGGCATTTATGAGGTCTCTCGTCGTGCACTTCGCGGGTGGTACCGAGATCACGATCGATACAGACGTGGAACCGTCGGTCGTCTACGACGCGCTCGGCGCCGATGCCGAGTGGCTGGTGGTCGAGGACGTGGGTGGGGAGAGGCACTACCTGGCCGTCTCCCAGATCGCCTATCTTACCTTCCGCCCCGAGAAGGGGATCGGTTTCGCTTGAGCACCACGGCCTGCGCTGTGCCGAACCCCGGTCGGCCCGCCGCCGGTGGGCGCCCTCCCATGCGTCTGATACGATGCGGCCGTGTTCGAGTTCGCCCACAACGCTGAGATCGACGTCGCCGCCTTGGCCGACCTTTTCGTCCGGGCCGGCTGGCGCGAGAACGAATCCGCCGCCAAGGTGGAGTGGGCCATCGCCGCGTCGGCGGAATGGGTCACCTGCCACCGCGAAGGGCAGCTCGTGGGATTCGGGCGCATCCACAAGCTCGATTCTCTGCACAAGCTGGTGTTCGACGTAGTGGTCGACGAGGAGTACCGCGGCCTCGGCCTGGACGACGAGATCGTCCGGCGTCTGACCGCGGGAGCCTCGGCCGTGGAGCGGATCGCGGTGTTCCGGCAGGAGAACGTCGATCCGGGGCAGGACGCCATCGAGTACCGGGTGCCGCAGGCGCCCCCTGACACGTATCTGGGATGAGAGCCCGGAAGAGGCAAGGAGGAGTGTTGGCGCACGTAGTCACCTGTATCCCCGGCGACGGCATCGGCCCGGAGATCATGGCGGCCGCCAAGGTGGCCGTGGAAGCCACCGGGGTGGCCATCGAGTGGCGCGACATGGAGGCCGGGACGGATGTCGTGGAACGCTACGGCACGCCGCTTCCCGATGCGGTGCTCGCTTCCCTGCGGGAGACCAAGGTAGGCCTCAAAGGTCCCATCACCACTCCGGTAGGTTCCGGGTTCCGCAGCGTGAACGTGGCTCTGCGGAAAGCCCTCGATCTCTATGCCAACCTGCGGCCGGCGGTCACTATCCCCGGTGTGCGGTCGCGTTACGAGGACATCGACCTGGTCGTAGTGCGCGAGAATACGGAAGACCTCTATGCCGGCATCGAGCACATGGTGGGTAAGGACGCGGCCGAGTCCATCAAGATCATCACCCGCGCGGGTTCCGAGCGCATCTGTCGTTTCGCCTTCGAGTATGCCCGCCGGGAGGGTCGCCGCAAGGTCACTGCCGTGCACAAGGCCAACATCATGAAGCTCACCGACGGGCTCTTCCTGGAGACGGCCCGCGACGTGGCCGCCGGGTATCCGGACATCGAGTTCGAGGATCGCATCGTCGACAACATGTGCATGCAGCTCGTGCAGAAACCCGAGCTGTACGACGTATTGGTATGCCCCAACCTCTACGGTGACATCGTGAGCGACCTCTGCGCCGGTCTGGTGGGTGGTCTCGGGGTGGCCCCGGGGGCCAACATCGGGGTCGAGGTGGCCCTCTTCGAGCCCGTTCACGGTTCGGCCCCCAAGTACGCGGGGCAAGACAAGGTGAATCCCACCGCTTTGATCCTCTCCGCCGTGCTCATGCTCCGCCACCTGGGAGAACGCGAGGCGGCCGACCGGCTCTTCCAGGCGACCAAGGATGTGATCGGGGCGGGGAAGATGGTCACCTACGACCTTGGCGGCAGCGCGGGTACCATGGCCATGGGCCGGGCTATCGCGGCCCGCGTCCGCGAGCTGGCCGGCTGACCCGGCCGCCGCCGGCCGCAGTCCGCCGGCCGCCGCCGGCCGCAGTCCGCCCGCCCGACACGCCGGCTGCCGCCGGCCGCAGTCCGCCCGCCCAACACGCCGGCCGGGCGACAAACGCGCATAATAGCTGCCGAAAACGACAGAGTTATGCATAGGATTGTCGTTTTCTCTGGTTTTCCTGTTGAGAGATCGGCGCGCATGTCGTAAGGTGGGCGCAGGGGCCGACTCGTTTCATTTCCAAAAGTGACGAGGGGACGCATGGACGACTTCGCGATCTACCTCCAGGGCGTTACCAAGCGGTTCGGTGCGTTGACCGCCGTGGAGAACATGGACCTGGGCATCGGCCATGGGGAGTTCTTTTCTCTGCTCGGGCCGAGCGGCTGCGGGAAGACGACCACGCTGCGGATGATCGCGGGCTTCGAGGAGCCGACGGAGGGCGCCATTTTCCTGGACGGCGTCGATGTAGCCAAGCTGCCTCCTTTCCGGCGCAACGTGAACACGGTTTTCCAGAACTATGCGCTCTTCCCCCATCTCAACGTGGAAAAGAACGTGGCCTTTGGGCTCAAGCGCAAGAAGCTGCCCAAGGACGAGATCGAGAGGCGGGTCACCGACGCCCTGCGCATGGTCGAGCTCGAGGATCGCCGCCGGTACAAGCCGAGCCAACTGTCCGGGGGCATGCAACAGCGCGTGGCCCTGGCCCGGGCGTTGGTGAACCTGCCGTCGGTGTTGCTGCTCGACGAGCCCCTGGGCGCGCTCGACCTCAAGCTTCGTCGCCAGATGCAACTGGAGCTGAAACATATCCACCGCGATGTGGGCATCACCTTCATCTACGTCACCCACGACCAAGAAGAGGCCCTCACCATGTCCGACCGCATCGCGGTCATGAACGCCGGCCGGGTGGAGCAGGTGGGCGCGCCCGAGGATCTCTACGAGCACCCGCGCACTCGGTTCGTGGCGGGGTTCATCGGCATCTCCAACTTCATCGAGGGGCGGGTCCAACGGCACGGAAACATGGGTCTCGTGTCTTTCGGCGATGGCCAGCGCGTCTTCGTACCCCTCCCCCCGGAGGGGTCGTTGGGGGATTACGTGGAGTTGGCCGTGCGTCCGGAGAAGATACGGCTGCACGAGATGGGCGAAGAGGTCCCGGAAGGCTACTGTCTGCTGCGCGGGACCGTGCGCGACGTGGTGTATCTGGGGATGACGACCCAGTACAAGATCGACGTGCCGGCACTGTCCCGCCAGTTCACCGTGCTCGAGCAGAACGTCGAGGTGGCCTCCGACCAGACTCTCTGGGTCCCGGGTGAACGCACGCAGCTCGCCTGGCACCCGTCTCACAACCGTGTGCTTCCCACAGGGGGGAGCCCAAGCGCACAGGAGGAGGATGCGGCATGAAGAAGATCGACAAGGAGCTCCGCGTGTTGTTGCTGGACGGGCTTGGCGGCCCGATGTCACGCCGGGGGTTCATCAAGCGGGTCGGGGCCGCCGGTCTTCTTCTGGGAGCCTCGGGCTTCCTGGCGGCCTGCGGGGGTGGCAAAGAGACCACCACCACCGCCGGCGGCGGGAGCGGCGGGACCACCGAGTCGCTGTCCAAGGAGCTCTACTTCTACAACTGGTCGGACTATATCGCCGAGGATACTATTCCCAACTTCGAGAAGCGGTTCGGCGTGAAGGTGATCTACGACAACTACTCGAGCAACGACACCTTGCTCGCCAAGCTGCAGAGTGGAGCCACGGGCTACGACATCATCGTGCCCACCGATTACATGGTCACCACCATGCTGGGCCTCGGGCTGCTGCAGCCCCTGAATCTGGACAACATCCCCAACGTGGTCAACTTGTATCAGCGGTTCCGCGAAGCCCCCTTCGATCCGGGCAACAAATACACCATCCCGTGGCAGTGGGGCACCACCGGTATCGGTTACAACTCGGCGAAGGTGCCCGACTTCAAGCCCAGCTGGGACATGCTCTGGGACGAGAAGTACAAGGGCCGCATCACGATGCTGACCGAAATCCGCGACGTCTTCGCGGTAGCCCTCTTCAAGCTGGGCTACAGCCCGAACACGCGCGATCCCAAGCAGATCGAGGAGGCCAAGCAGCTGCTCATTCAGCAGAAACCACTGCTGAAGCACTACACCTCCGACACGTATATCGACGAGCTCGCGTCCAACGATTCCTGGCTCAGCCACGGTTGGTCGGGTGACGTGTTCCAGGCGGCGCTCGAGAACGATGCGGTGAAGTACGCGGTTCCCACGGAAGGCGCCCTCACCTGGGTGGACTCCATGGCCATCCCCAAGGGCGCGCCCCACAAGTACACCGCCGAGGTGTTCATGAACTACATCTGCGAACCCGAGGTGGCTGCAGCCATCAGCAACTACGTCTTCTACGCCAGTCCGAACGAGAAGGCCGAGCAGTTCCTCGATCCCGAGGTCTTGAACGACCCGCAGATCTACCCGCCGAAGGAGGTCATGGACAAGCTGACCTGGCTGGAGGAGCTCGGCAAGGACACCGAGCTCTACAACAAGGCCTACGCGGAGCTGAAGGCGGCCTGATGGCGGCGGACGACCGCGGAACGACCGCCGGGGCCAAGCACCCCGCCGTTCTCGGTGGAGATCCGGGCTTCCTGAGTCGCCTGTTCGGGCGGCTCAGGGGCCGGCCCTTCGCGGCCGCCAACCTGCTGCTGTTCCCCACCATGGCGTGGCTGGTCCTTTTCCTGATGCTGCCGCTCCTCGTGT
>JAMDDA010000019.1 GCA_023488925.1 Actinomycetota bacterium | reverse complement strand
CCACGTGAGTTGACGCCGGGCATAGCGGCGGGTGGCCGCGGCAAGCTCACTCTCCGCGTGGTCGAGTGTCGCCCGCCCCTCGAGATAGTCCGCGATCTCCCGGTAGCCGATCGCCCGAGAGACGCCGCGCCGGCCACCCGCCGCGCCGGCCGCCCGGGAACAGGGGCCGCCACGCAGAGCGGGCGCCCCCGGCTCGGCGACACTGGGGCGGCGCTCCGCCCGGTGCCGGCGGACTTCTTCCACGGCGCCCCCTCTCACCATCGCGCCCGCCCGCCGGTTGATGCGTTCGTAGAGAAGGCTCCGTTCCATGGTGAGACCGACGATGAGGGTCGGGTGCCGGTAGACCGGAGTCCACAGATCGTCTCGAGCCGACCATACGCCCGGCCCCAGGGTGAGCGCCACCTCCAGCGCCCGCGTCACCCGCCGGAGATTGGAGGGATGGATGCGCTGCGCAGCCGCCGGATCGAGGGAGGCGAGTTCGCGGTGCAGGGATTGGGTAATGACTACATCATCGTGGAAACCGCCGCGCTTCCGGCGCCGCTGACCGCCGAGGGGGTGCGGCTGCTCTGCGACCGGCACTTGGGGGTGGGGAGTGACGGCATTCTTCTGCACGAGACGCCCTCGGGAGCCGTGCCCGGCGCGGCCGCCCGCATGCGGGTCTACAATCCCGACGGCAGTGAGGCGGAGATGTGCGGGAACGGCATCCGGATGTTCGCCAAGTACCTGCGCCGGACGGGCGCCGTGGCCGAGGACGCATTCCTCATCGAAACCTTGGCGGGCCCCATCGCCCCCCGGCTCATGCCCGACGGACGGGTGCGGGTGCACATGGGCACGGCCCGCTTCCGTAGTGAGAACATCGCCGGCGGCTTCGCGGGGTCCGGCGAGGACGTCGTCGCCCAGGAGCTCCCGGTGGACGGCGAGCGCCACCTCTTCACCTTCGTCGACGTAGGCAATCCCCACTGTGTCATCCCCGTCGACGACCTGAGTGGCCTGCCTCTGGACCGTCTGGGCCCGGTCATCGAGCACCTGCCCCTCTTCCCCAACCGGGTGAACGTGGAGTTCATCCGGCGCGAGGCCGACGGCTCCATCTCCGTGCGGGTCTGGGAACGGGGCGTGGGGGAGACGCAGGCCTGCGGTACAGGGGCGGCCGCCGTGGGGGCGGCCGCGGTACGCCTGGGTTTGGCGGGGAGTCCCGTGCGGGTGCATCTTCCCGGAGGCGATCTCGACATCGATGTCGCAGCGGGTTGGCAGGTGGTCATGACCGGCCCCGCGGAGGAGACGTTCACCGGTTCGCTGAGTGCGGAGCTGCTGGCAAGGTTGGGCTGGAAGGAGGCGTAGTTGCTGTTTTCGACCCGCATGGAGAAGCTGCCCCCATACCTCTTCGCCGAGATCGAGCGCAAGATCGCGGAGAAGAAGAAGGCGGGGGTGGATGTGATCAGCCTGGGCATGGGCGATCCCGACCTGCCCACGCCTGCCTATATCGTGGAAGAGATGCAGCGGCAGGTGGCCGATCCGCGCAACCACCGCTATCCCACCAATGCCGGGGTGGAGGAGTTCGCCCGGGCCGCGGTGCCCACCGGTGGCCCCAACGACGGTTTCAGCATGTCCATGATCGGGCCAACCATCATGGTGTTGGGCACCGAGGAGCAGAAGCGCCACTACCTGCCGCGCATCCCCGAGAAGGAATTCTTCCCGCTCCTCGGCTCGAAGGAGGGCCTGGCGCACATCTGCTGGTCGACGCTCGACCCGGGTGACCTCTCCTTGGTGCCCGACCCGGGCTATCCGGTGTACGCCGGCTCGTCTCTGCTGGCCGGAGCCGAGGTCAAGCTCTTGCCGCTGAAGCGCGAGAACGACTTCCTGCCCGACCTCGATTCCATCACGCCCGCGGAGGCGCGCCGGGCCAAACTCCTCTTCATCAGCTACCCGAACAATCCCACGGCGGCCGTGGCCGACGGCGCCTTCTTCGCAAAGGTGGTGGCCTTCGCCAAGGAGTACGACATCGCCGTCGTCCACGACAACGCCTATTCCGAGCTGACCTTCGACGGCTACGTGGCGCCCAGCTTTCTGGCTACTCCGGGCGCAAAGGACGTGGGTGTGGAGTTCTTCAGTCTTTCCAAGCCGTTCAACATGACCGGCTGGCGAGTGGGCTTCGGGGTGGGGAACCAGCAGATCCTCGAGCACCTGTGGCGCCTGAAGACCAACCTCGACTCGGGCATGTTCGAGGCGATCCAGCGCACCGCGGCCTTCGTGTTGAACGGCCCCTGGGATTTCGTCCGGGAGATGAACGCCGTCTACCAGCGTCGGCGAGACGTGCTCATCGAGGCACTCCAGGCCATCGGTCTGGAAGCGGACAAACCCAAGGCAACCATCTACCTGTGGGTGCCGGTGCCCGCCGGCTACACCTCCGCGAGTTTCGCCGAGCATGTCTTGGACCAGGCGGGGGTGGTGCTCACGCCGGGCAACGGCTACGGCGCCGCGGGCGAAGGCTTCGTGCGGGCTTCGTTGACGGTGCCCGATGACCGTATCGGCGAGGCCGTCGAGCGCATCGAGAAGTCGCTGGTTCTCTGAGCAGCGGTGCGCCGCGTAATCCATCCGCAGGAAGCGGGTCCGGCATGCTGATCCCCGTGCAGCTGCTCCATCCGCGGGCGAGGCTGCCGTGGCGGGCCCATCCGGGAGATGCCGGCGCCGATCTGCACGCCGTGGAGGAGGTGGTCATCCCGCCGGGGGAGCGGCGCATCGTATCCACGGGCATCGCCCTGGCCATCCCCGAGGGGTACGCGGGCCTGGTACACGCCCGCTCCGGTTTGGCGTTCAAGCACGGCCTCATGGTGGTGAACGCTCCCGGTCTCATCGATGCCGGATACCGGGGGGAGGTACGGGTGTGCCTGTACAACTCCGGAACGGAGCCCTATGCCATCGCCCCGGGAGACCGCATAGCCCAGCTGGTCGTGCAGCGCGTGGAAACCCCGGAGTACGTGAGCGTCGAGGCGCTGGACGAAACCCGCCGGGGGAGCGGCGGCTTCGGGAGCACCGGGGTGAACGGAGGGGCAACGGGCTGAGTCCCCGAGAAGCCGAGGCGCCCCCGGGGGCGCCTCGGCGGGTGGGGCGTTTGCGGGGCGCGCAGCGCTGCGGGTGGGAACCTCACGAGCCGGCCTACCGGGGGACGGTGTATTCCTCCCAGGTGTTGGGCACGATGTTCACGCTGATGGTGTAGGCGCGGTTGATGGTCCGGATGATGTTACCGTTGTAGTTGATCTCCGGAGTGGTGCCGTTACCCTTGTTGGTCAGCGTCCCGGAGGCGATAAACGACCCCCAGAAGCTCGCCGTACCCCGGATCACCGGGTTGCCCTTGATGACGATGATGCCGTAGAAGTCGGCCGTCCCCTTGAAGTCAAGCCCCACATCGGTGCCGTCGGGGGTGTCGATGATGAAGACGACCGGGTTGGCGTAAGAGCCGATCTGGGTGCTCCCCGCGATCTCCACCGGGGTCGAGGATTTCAGGTAGATGATCTTTCCCGGCGCGTCGGCCGACAAAAGGAAGCTCTGAGCGGCGGCCGCTGTGGTGAAGTAGGTGCCTTCGGATTTCGCGATGGACTCGAGCGTACCCATCAGGCCGGAGCTCACCCAGCTGTCGAAGGTGCCCGGCGCGCTCGGGTTGGCCAGCACGGAGCCGTCCGCCGGCAGGTCGAGACTCTTGTTGCCGATCTGGGTGTTGTAGAAGGCGGGGGCGGCCGTTCCGTTGAGCGGCAAGGGCTCGGTCTGCGCCGGGTCGATGCGGATCTCCAGGCCCTGGGCGTTGGCGTCGAAGGCGTTCGTGTACATGGCGATCAGCGGAAAGCTGAGCTGCCACGTCTTACGCTCCGCCAGGATGATGATCCGGTGCCGGTCGTCGTCCACGTTTGCCTGGCTGTCCACGTACATCTTGCCGTCGCCGTTGGCGTCGTAGTTGGGTTTGTCGGGGGAGTTGTCGTAGATGGAGACGTTGAGGAAGTCGCCGGCGGGCGAGCGGGTGGGGTCGCGGAACTGCTGGGAGTCGAAGTCCGCGCGGATGGCGTTGGTGTCGACGACGGTGGGGGAGGCCGCGGACTCGGGCCAGTGGTTCATGAGGGCCAGCATGCCCGCGTCGATGCCCGCCTCGGCGACGTTGAAGGCCTTGACCTCCTTCCGCTCCAGCTCGGTGCCGCTGGCCGTGCTCATCACCAGGTAGAGCAGGCCGAGACCCATTGCCAGAAAAACGAAGACGAACATCATGACGCCGATGATGAGCGAGCCTTGCTCGCGCGGGATTGCCGGTGCGTTCGCGGTATGAGTCGACATGGCTTGACCTCCCGCGTCAGTACTGCCGGAGATTCCGGGGCTGGACCACAGACTTGAGCTCATGGACGATCGGGGACCGGGATGAGTCGATGTCGACTCGGAGGTCGATGTGGACCTCCCGGATCTGCGTGGGATCGATCGTGCGGCCGTTGCTGTCCTTGGCCAACTCCAGGCCGGCGGCGTCGTAATAGCGGAACAGGGGGTTGGCGGCGTTGTTGTCGATGTTGGAATTGATGATACGCACGGCGGCGCCGTTCCAGTTGCCGTCACCGTTGGTTGATTCCTGGCGGATCAACCGCCGGGCGTCGTCCACGTAGAAGCGGATCAGCTCGAGATCGTGGTTGACGTCGCGGTCGGTGTCCGTCCACAACCAGATTTCCTGGGGTTCGGCTCGGGGGATGACGGTGTCGAGGTACTCAGCGGGTACCGATTCAGGAAGACGGGCGGTCCGGATGAGCTCGATCACCTCTCCCAGGGCCATACGCGCTTCTTCCTGCGCACTGACGTCGTCTTGGAAAAACGAGTAGGTGTTCTCCAGCCGGCTCCAGACCCCGAAGGTGGCCGCGCTCACCACGATGAGGAGCATCATGGCGATGAGGAGCTCGATCAAGGACAACCCCTGCGCGGAAGTTCCTCGGGTCTGCGGGCATCGGTTGCGGGTATGTGGGCGGTCATTCATCGTGTCATCCCGCTCAGAACAACTGGACGGACGTAGTACCCGGCAGAGTGAAGGACTTGTGCGGGGTAGAACTGCCATCCAGGTAGATGTTGTAGCTGTCGGCCGGCAGGTTACTGATGGTGACCGACGTGCCTTTCTTCAACTGCGACGTGGAATACACCGTGGACCCGGCGGAGTTCTTGACGACCACGGCGTGGTGCCTTGTGTCGTTGTTGGTGATGGTCACGCTGTAGAGCGCGGTGGTGGTCGTGGTGGACGCGAGAGTGGTCGAAGTCGTCGAGGAGGTCGTGCTCGAGTCGAGGGTGGTGGTAGTGGTGGCGGGAGGCAGTTGCACGTCGACCGTGGCGGGTGCACCCAGCCGGCCGCCAAGATCGATGGCGTAGAGCTGGTAGCGATAGGTGTTGGTGATTCCCGTGGCGCTGTCGCCCCAAGGATCGACGGTGCCGACGGTGCCGACATCCCTGTATGTAGTCTCCACCCCGTTCAAGGTGACGACCGTGGTGAACTCGGCCGGCCAGGTGCCGTCGCCGTTCTGCTTCATCCGGCCGAGAACCCAGGAGGCCCGGTCACGCTCGGCCCCGGGAACCCAGGAGAGATCGACGGTCGTGTCGTTCTGCGCCGTCGCCGTGAATGTAGCCGGCGCCGTGGGGGCGGCGGAGTCCGTGCGCACGCGGAGGTTCCACAGGTTGCCTGGCTGGTCGTACTCGTTGAAAATCACGGCCTGCATGTCCCAGTAGCCGTCGGGGATGGTGGTGACGTCGAACTCGTACTGGAAGAAGATGTCGTTGACTTTGCCGTCCGCGCCCGTGGTATAGGTCAGGTAGGTGTTGTCGATCTTGTAGTCGGCGGCCGCGCTGCCCAGGGGGACGTAGGCGCCGGCGTCGTCCACGAAGCCCGCGCGCATGTACACGTTCCGCTTGGCCATGCCCGGCTGGTTGAGATTACTGTAGACGAGGTCCCAATCGGCCTGGGCCACGTGGTACTTCATGAGGATACGGCCTTGGAGCAGAGGGAAGGGCGTGCCCAGAGGATCGGCCACGATGTCGCCCTGACCGGGTACCTTCACGAGCTCGAGGCGGGAGCCGCGCGGCCCGAGGAACTGCTGGTGGATCAGGGTAGTGACGACCGCCGGGGACACCGCCGGGGGATAAGGCCAGCTGACCGTGACGGTCACCTTCTTGAGCTGACCGCCGCCCGAGATCGAGTTCTCGACCGCATAGGCGATGGTGAAGGTGGTGCCCCGGAGCGTCGCCGTCGTGCCCAGGCGGTTGCTGAGGTTGGTGGGGTCGCTGGGGTTGCTGGGATCCTCCTTGATCTCCCGGTAGTCGAGCTGGCGGATCTCCTCCATCACCTGGCGGGCGATGTTGGTCGCTGCGCTCTTGTAGCGGGCGGCGCTGGCCTTCTCCAGGCCGCTGAGAAAGAAGGGGACGAAACCGGTCATGGCGACCACGAGAAGGAGGACCGCCACCATCACTTCGATCAGCGTGAAGCCTTTTGTCGAAGGCGTCCGTCTCATCTTCCTACCTCTCGGTGCAGGCCGGACCCCGGCGTGTCGCGGGCGAGACACTATATTCCTCGGCAAAACGACCGCATTTCTTGAGTGCGGGCGGCCGGTCTACCCACCGATACTACAACGAACGGCGCTCGGGCAGGATGCGCGGGGTGCGGCCGAGGCTGCCGGCCCCCGCCGGTCAATCGGCCCAGCGGGGGCCCGCGTACCGGAAGGGGGGCGGATCCATCCGGGACTCCCCCGACAGGTGACGCAGCCATTCTCCCAGGAGATCGTGGATGGGAGGGTGCACCGTCAGCCCCGGGAGCTCGTCCGCGGTGATCCACCGATACTCTCTCACAGCCGGGTCACCGGGTCGGGGCTGATCTTCGCCGGTGATATCCGCAGCGAACACCACTGTGATCCCGTGGCGACCGCTGGACGCATGCGGCGGGATGTTCTCGGCGAGACCGAGGGGCGGTGTGCGTACCGCCACTTCGAGGCACAGCTCCTCCCGCAGCTCGCGTACCACCGCCTGCACGAGCGTCTCTCCATGGTTCACCCGTCCTCCCGGGAGGAGCCAGTAGGTGGCGTCCCCCTTCTTCTGCCGCACCAAGAGGACGGCACCCTCCCTGACGATGAAGGCTGCGGCCCGTACCACCGGTCGCGGTTTTCCCGCCCGGGATCGACTGTCACGATTGTTCGCCGCAATCACCGGTATCCTGCGCACCTCGGTTGTCCTCGACTTCGTTCACCGATGTTATTAGAATGTACCGAAAGAACGGCCCAGGGAGTAGAGGGAGAGGCGGAGCGCGGGCATGGACACCGGGGAACGCGGGAAACTGGTCGCCTTTGTAGACGCCTATGTCGTCTCCTTCGAGGCCTGGGACATCCTCATGTACTTCGCAGCCCATCCGGACGGTCGGGTCGACGCGACTGATCTCGCCCGAGACATCGGTCGCCGCGTGGAAGAGCTGGCCGCCGCCGCGCAGGAGCTGGAGCGGTTGGGGGTATTGGCGGGCGCGGAAGCGGGCGGGTGGCGGCTCGTCGATACGCCGGAGATCCGTGGGGGCCTGCGCCTCTTTGCGGAGGCGGTGAAGGACCAGAAGGATCGACTCTTCGTGTTGACCCGGCTGTTGGAGAATCTCAGCCGTTGAGGCCCCAATCGGCCGGTCATGCCGCCAATGCCGGTCATGCCGCCAATGTGCGCCCAAGGTTCGATGGGAAAGCTCTAAAGTTCCCCGCTACGCTGCCGATAGCCCGTAGCGACGCTCCCAGGCTGTCCTCCTCGACGCCGGCGGCAATTCCACCAGAGGGCGAAGAAGTCGTCTAAGGTTCAAGAGGGTGGGCATACTAGGAGCGAAGGTGAAACAGGGCAAACCACTCGCGAGGGTGGGGCGCAAAGTCACAGGGCCCCCGAGGCCGGCTGGACTGCCACCGGACCACCGGGTCTGTGGTTTGCCTGGCGCGCCGCAGACCTTTCGTTTGCCGCGTGCCGAGCGGAAAGAGGTTCGACTAAGGAGGTCGGCACATGTTGGGCAAGATCCGCAGTAGGATGCAGGGCGAAGGCGGCTTCACCCTCATCGAGCTCCTGGTGGTGATCATCATCATCGCCATCCTGGCCGCTATCGCCATCCCCACCTTCCTGGGCCAACGGCAGAAGGCCCAGGATGCGGCCGCGAAGTCCCTGGTGCGTAACGGCATGACTGCCATGGAGTCGGCGTTCGTGGACACGCGGGCCTTCAACACCATCACCGCTACCATGCTGACCGCCATCGAACCGGCCATCACGTTCACGGCCGCCAGCGATGAGGCGACCGCCGCGACCGCCCCGACCGCCGCGACCGCCTCGAACGCGGTGAACTTCTACAGCGCCAACGCCGCCACGTACGGCATGGGGTCGCTTGCCGCCTCGGGGAACACCTGGGGTGTCCGGGTAAACAAGAGCGCAGCGGCGATCGATGGCATCAACCCTGGTGTGACGTACTACAAGAACGGCTCCGTTACCGCCTGGTAAGCCGGAGTGCGATCTCACCTCCCGAGCGGGCGGCGACCTTGGTCGCCGCCCGCCGGCTATCTGAAGCGCCGCTCACCAGCCTTTGTTCGAGTAATGGATGGTTGCCTTGTCGTTGGACCGGTCACGTCATGAATCTCGACCGCGTTTCGGGCCTCTGAAAGTCGGTGTGCTCATCGTGCTTTGGGTCGCACTCGGCGTTTCCGGTTGCACGGACCGGCTGGCGGAAGCGAGAGACCTGGAGCGCAGCGGCGACATAACGGGCGCGGTGGAAGTATACAAAGCGGTCCTATCCAACGATCCCGGGAACGAAGAGGCCCTGCGGGGGCTTGCCTCGAGCCTCTGGGTAGCCCAACGATACGATGAGGCGCTTCCGTACCAGGAGGAGCTTGTGCGCATCGACCCACGTGAGGTACAGGTTCGCATCGAGCTTGGATTCAATTATCTCAACCATCAAGGAAGACCACGGGAAGCGGCTGCGCGCTTGCGGGAGGCGGCCGACTTGGACCCGACCGGGAAGCATTGGGTCTTCGCCGGTCAAGCCCTCGCGGAGGCCGGAGAGACAGCTCAGGCGGAGGCCGCGTACCGGAGGGCCATTGCCGTCGATCCGACCTATGGGAGAGCGTACGATGCACTGGCTGGGCTTCTCGACAGGCAAGGGCGGACGGGGGAAGCGCAGGCTGTGCGGGCTCGCCGGCCGGCGGGGGGGAGTTAGCGCGCTGGCCGCCGCGGGCAGACCCAGGTTCCCGGGGGCATATGCCCGCACCCGAGCCTGTTCGTTCACGGAGGCCGGCTTCACGCTGATCGAGCTGCTCGTCGTCGTCACCATCATGGGCATGTTGGCGGCCATGGTCATTCCCACCTACCTCTCCCAACGTGAGCGCGCCCAGGATTCGGCGGCTATGGTCTTGGTGCGCAACGCCCTGACTGTCATGCAGACGGCTTTTGTGGATGCAGGCGACTACACCGCTGTGCAGGCCACGGAGCTCGCCTCTCTGGAGCCCACTATCATGTGGATGGCCGCCGGCTCCGATCTGGTCACGACGTCGCCCGCGTGGGTGAGCGGGGGAGTGGCGGCGTCGGCCGCACAGCACCAGGTGGCCTACTATCTCGAGTCTCCCTCGATCGTGGACATCGCCACGAAGAGTCAGAGCGGCAACATTTTCGGGATCCAGATCAACACGGTCACCTTGGGTGATACCGGTTACGTGAAGGTCAAGGTGGTCGATGGAGCGGGAAGCCGGGGTTGGTAGACGGGAGGGGTGGATGTGCGATGCAGCCGTGCGTGGCGCAGTACCGGGTTCTTCGGCAGCCTCCTCGGTGCGGTCCCCGTGGGTCCTCGTGAGGTGTGCGGTCCGGACCCGAACTAGGAGCCTGTCGGACAATCACGCCGGGCGGGAGGACCGGGCAGGACATCGGTCTCATAGTTGGCCGGTTCGGCTTGCGCGCGGTTGAAGCCCCTATCGGGCTGGGCTGACTGCCTGCGAAGAGGAGTCCTTCCCCCCTCCTAGGCCGGTTTCACGCACACCCCGAGCTCTGAACAACTTGAGGAGGTTGTGGGTGAGACAGATGAGACGCCACTCCTCACATACGGCCTCCAGCCCCCGAAAGCTGAACCGGCGAAAACCCCGAGCCTGTTTTATCTGGCCGAAGACCGGCTCGACCACCGCCTTTCGCCGCCGGTAGAGGTCCTGGCCCGCCTGGCTTCTTAGTTTCTCCCGCATTTTCCCGGCTAAAGAGTCTCTGACCGGCCGCGCTGGGGGGATATAGCAGTCAAGACCCCGGGCTTCTGCCTCAAGAAGGTTAGCCCGGCTGTAGAAGCCGGAGTCGGCCGACACCTTCTCCGGGTGGCACCCGACCCGGGTCTTTATCTCCGCAAGCAAGGGGAGAAATCCCACCGTGTCACTCGGCTGGGCGCTTAAGGCGCAGGCCACGATCACCTGGTGTGCCTCATCCACGGCGAGCTGGGCGTTATAGGCCTGGATCAAGCCCCCGGTGGCGCCGTCCACCATGAGGCAGGACTCGGGATCGGTGAAGTTCTTCTGCTTTTCGGGTTTGGGCACGGCCTGCTTCGGATCGGGGATGCGGGGCGGACGTCCGCCGAAGCGGCGACCCCGGGCGGTTTCTTTCTTCTCGCGTTCCTTGGTGCGCTCTTCTTGGCGGCGGGCCTCCTCTTGGGCCTGTTGGCGGGCCTCGGCTTCTAAAGCGGCCTTGGCCTCCTGGATCTTCTTTAGGCGGCTCTCGCGGAAAGCGAGCTCATCCGGCAGCTCGTCTCCGCGCGCATCTCCGTAGAGGCGGTCCTCTTCCCGGTCCCGGCGCTCAGCTTCGGCCAGGAGGCGCTCAACCTCCTTCTTGAGTTCCTCTTCTGCTCGACAGAGGCGGGCGTAGCTCATGGCCTTGTGCTTGGAAGCATTGGCTTTCACCTTGCTGCCGTCCAAGGCCACATGGCCCAGCTTGACCAGGCCGGACTCCCGGCAGAGCCTAAGGACCTGGGTAAAGAGGTGGCCGAGGGCGGGAAGGTGGCGCTTGCGAAAGGCGGCGATGGAGTCGTGGTCGGGGTGCTGGTTGGCGCAAAGGACCCGGTAGGGCACCTCCTCGTAGGTGGCCCGCTCCAGTTTGCGGGAAGAGGTCTTGCCCTGGCAGTAGCCGTAGATGAGGAGTTTGAGGAGCAGGGCCGGGTGATATCCGGGGCGGCCGCGCAGCTCGTCTTTCTCGTATTCCCGCATAATCGGGGAAAGATCGAGCGAGTCGACCACATCGGAGACGAAGAAGATCAGGTGGCCTGCGGGCACCCACTCCTTGAGACTGGGAGGCAGAAGGTACTGCTGTCGAGGTCATAGGGCAGGAACTCCCGGGCCATTCTTGGCTGCCTCCCTGGTCGCTTTGCGGCCAGACTACCGGGCAACCATGAAGGAGTCGAGGCCTGCCCTATCTCGTTTTTTCCGACAGGCTCCTAGGGGAGCATATCGTCCAGAGTGGGAACTGGTGCTCCCAGTCGGTATGCCAGCCGAGGAAGGATCAGACGGGCAACCTTCGAAACGTTGGTGGCGCACCAGTTCCTAGACTGGACGTCTGGTTGCACGCGACCAGTCTGTTACCCGCGTGCGGTTGGCTTCAGCTCAGCGGCCTAGTCCGCCATAGCCGGAACAACTGCTACGAAAGGAGCCGCCTCGCCAGACGCCAGTATCGACACCCCGTGAAACACGTAGACGGGTTGCAGGTAGGGTTGGATCGACGAATCGCCAGGATCCTCGTACAAAGCGAGCTGCACATCGGACAGCTCAGCACTCACAGCCGAACTTGAGATGTCCGTCTGACTGTCACTAGCAAGAACTTGCCGCAACGCGTCGGACCACGGTCTCAGGGGCATCGTCGCGTACGGTGTCGTGTCCTTTGTTGCCTTGATGACACCCACAACAGAGCCCTTCTCTCCAATGCCGACAATCACTCGGGACGGTCCAATCACTGGAAAACCAGCGAGAGTGCGGGTGAATGTGACCTGCTTCGATATGGTCTTCGCGTCGGGGTCAGAAGGAACTCCTGGTTCACCGGTTCCCAAACTGGACACCGTCGCATTGGTGACACTGTGGAAGGCCAGACCACCCTTGAGCAATCCTAGTCTATTCAGTTCGGCCTCCGCCGCCTTCACGGCATCCGCGTCAGAGGGGATACTCCCGTCAACTGCGGGAGGCTGATCCCACATTCGGACTTCGTCAATCCAGTTCCACTTCCCGGAGACAGGATCGATTGCCAAGCGACGCGATCCTTCGTGGTAGAAGTACCAACCCCGGCCGTCGCGCGACGCCTTTCCGCCTACCCCCACCACACTCGAGATGGATTGAGCGCCCGCATCATCCAGGTTCGCATCCACGAACCGGTATACCATTGTCTGCACTGGGAGCTTCGCGGCGGCGACGGCCAGTTCGGCACTCTGAGCGTATGCCACCCCATCAGGGTATGCAGCGCCCGCCCTGGGCAAGCTCAAAGCGGGCAGACTCCCACCCACACTTGCGTTGCCCGCCGCCTTCTGTGAGAGGCTACTGCCGCCACCACAGCCGCTTGCTAGAACTGCCACAAGCATCCCGATTATCCCTGCGACTAGCGCCTTCTTCACTGCGGCTCCTTATTCTCGCTTGCTCTGATTCACGCCCAGTCGCACTCATCCTCCAACAGGCAAGTCCCAGTAGAGGTAGACGGCGTTTCTCGTCGCGGGATCCATGTTCACGTACTAGGTTAGGGTCTCTGTATTGAAGCTGGGGAAACTATCCGTCGCCGTGTGCGAATGGCCGAAGGTACGCGATGTCACCGCATCATGGCCAGCTTGGCATGTCATGTTTGACGTGTTCCAGGAGTTCTTCAAAGTATACCCCTGGTTCAAGTATGACCCATAGTCAGTTCCGGCTCGCGAGTCGAGGTACATCACTCCCGCGAATTCCATGAGCAGATGCAAACCTTCGAACATATGTCTCGCTCTATACTTATTGTACTGCTATTCTCCGTTTGTTAGGAAGTTATAGGATTACGTTGAACGCCAACGCAATTCCTCTGTAGAACCATGGTGTCCGAGCCGCAGCTCGTCCCAGACTGTATTAACATCGGCATAGTACTCTCCGGCATGCCCATGATACTTCTGAGTGGAGCTTCGGGAGTAAAGATGCAGTGAAGAACCTCCTAGCTGACCACAGTTGAAGTTGTAACCATGGCCAGAATACGCGAAGAAGTTCGTATAGTTGGGCCCGGTGCTAGTTGACTTCAGATCGGTATCGTACACATTCCTGTTGGTCTTACTGAATACCGTGGTGCCCGATAGCTGGGCATCGATGTTCTGTACGTACGACGCTCCGGCCCGATCACCGTGGTCACAATCGCTTGGGCCAGAGGTGTAGTCATTGATTCCAGCGAAACCCAGGTTGGCGGCCCGCGCGGATGGAGTGACTAGGAGTAGGATGGTCGCGGCGAGAAACAAGGGGAGGGCCACGCAAGGATTGCTCTTTGCCTCACAAGATCTCCTTTCGGATCTTCCATGTGCTCGAAACGATGGCAAACCCGCCTGTAGATCGGCCTCTAGCCGACCTCACGGTATGATTGGTCCTACGGATAGACGTAGTCCGCGTTCCGAAGCAATTCACATAGCGGCTGCGATGCAACCAGGAACTGCGTTCCGCTGCTCCGAATCTCAAAACGTCCGTCAGGCCATTGAGCTACGGGAATGGGGTCGCGGTCGTCATACCGGAACAAGATGGTGATCGCCGCCGTGGGACCGAAGTTCTGGGCGTTGTCCTCGCTGAACGTGCCACCAAGAAGGGCCCGTGAGAATGCTTCCGCATCCACCCCTGAAAGCACCCTCTCCTTGGGTCCGGGGGCGTGCAACTCCACCTGGAGGATGGTGCGGTCTGCGAGCGAGTGTTGTAGGTCCTTCCACGTTTGATACGCGCCTTCTTCCTTGGGGGCACAGCTCGCCGCTCCCACAAGCAAAGCGAGTGCCGTAGCGAGGAGGAAGGCACCGATCTTGAGCAGGTCTGCGGACCTGCGGTTGCCGTATTGGCCGCGCTGCCTCCCCAAGACGCGCTCGCTCCGGCAAGCAGCAACGCCTGCGATCGCGCTGATGCGTGGCGGTAGTCGCCCCATTGCTGTCCCACCTCCCTCGGTATTGACTAGCCATTCACTCTCCACCGCCGTGGAGCGCAGTCGAGACCGACGAAGACCACTACACCGTCGACAGCAGCGTTCTGCTCTCTTGCGCGCTCTTTCCTTCACACTTGGAAAGACATACCTTGCTCTTGGTAATGCTTGACAACCTAGCAGGCGGGTCACATCCTGTCAAAAAGCGCGGGCTCAGGTCAGGGGCCACGTCCTATCAAGTGAGCTCCTATGTTGTCAAGTCCTCCCGAGCCGGCGCCTGCAGTGCCCTGTACACGATGTCGGCAAGTTGTCGCTTCAGGCAGCGAATAGCCTCTCGATAGGACTTTCCTTCCGCTCGTTTGTGGGCGATGTAGGCCTGGGCCCGAGGATCGGAACGCGACTGCACGAGTGCGACCGTGTGCAGTGCCCGATTCAGCTGCCGGTCGCCGCCGCGGTTCAAGCGGTGACGACGGGTGTAGCCGGAGCTGGCCGGTATGGGGGCGACTCCGCAGGCCATGGCAAAGGCCGCCGCCGAACGGAATCGCACGGGATCACCCGTACGGCCCAGGATGCGGGCGGCGGTGAGCGCTCCGACACCGATGATGGTCGTCAGCGCAGTCGCCCGTTCAGTCACCAGTCGCTCGATGCACTCCTCGAGTTCCGCCATCTCGTCTTCGAGAGCCTCAAGCTGCCGGAGGCGTCGATGGACCAAGTCGCTCCTGACACCTGGGTGGGCAGACACCGCAGAGAGGGCTCGCTGCCGACCCACGGCTGAAGCCAGGCGAACCTTCCCCGCTTGGTAGCCGGGAACGAGCACGGAGAGGTCGGCGTGCAGGCGGTTGCGCAGACCACCGGCCTCGGCCCCGAGCTCATCGCGGTAGTCGGTGAGGAGGCGGAGAGCTTCCGGGCCCAAGGAGCCGGGACGGACCATGGGGAGCCCCCCCTCGCGGGCCACGACCCGCGCGATGGCCAGAGCGTCTCCCGGATCTGATTTCCCACAGGCGACCGGTGCGCCTGCGCTCCCGATTGGTGCGGATGGCCGGAACTTCAAAGACCTGCTCCCCGTGCTGAACCAGGAACGCAGAGAAGGCCGCTCCCAGGTGGGCGGAGCCTTCGACACCCACCCGGCGCGGCGCGGGTAGCTCCTTTAGCCACGCGACGCAGCAGGCGTGTCCGGCTGGATCGTTCCTGAATGTCCCCTCGGCGACCAAGCGGCCAACCTCGTCCACGGCGCAGACGGCCAAGGACTCCTTGTGCGTGTCCACTCCCACTGCAAGCATGTCCACCCCTCCCTGGTGCGGGGTTATGATGAGGGCACGGCGGGCGGACGACCATGCGTGTGGTCCCGAACGGACGGGCTCCTATCAAGTCACGCCTGCCGGCCTGGTCGACGCGGGGGACGCTCACTTGAGAAGTCACGCCGAGGCGGACAAGGTGTAGGGGAGTCACCCCGCGTCACCAGGCACCCTCTCCCGAAAACCGGGTGGAGGCAAGGATACGCATGGTGTACGAACTGAATGCTCCATCCGGAACTCTTGACGTCAGCTCGCCATCAGCATGGGCGTCACCTGCTCGCCAAGACCATCGACGTCGCTCTTCCTCGCGCAGACCTTGGCTAGGGAATCGACGCTCATGTAGCGGCGGGTCGCCTGCCACTCGTCGTGTTGCTCCGCAAGCACGGCGCCGACCAGGCGCAGGACCGATGCCCGGTCGGGGAAGATACCAACTATGTCCGAGCGCCGGCGGAGCTCCCGGTTCAGGCGTTCCTGGGGATTGTTGGACCAGATCTGCCGCCAGTGCGCGGTGGGGAAGCGTCTCAAGGTACAGCTCACGGCGTAGAGTGAACCGCCCCGGCTCTGATAAAGGCTCCAACAGCTGACGCCGTAGTCCGACCCCGAAGGCGAAGTTAGGTCTTTGCAGGTGTGAGGACCACCTCACCACCGGGGCCGACCACTGAAGACTTCAAGCGAGTTCAGGGATATCGTCAGCGCGTACGAGGAGCTCGGCGGCTACCATGCCGCCGCCCAGCTCTGCGGCACCACCCACGAGACCGTGCGCCGTCTCATCGAGCGCCGCGAGGCCGGTGACGAGCTCATGCAGCATCGACCCCGGCCCATGGCCGCCGACCCCGAGAGCAAGAGTATGGTCGAGCACCTGGTGGCCTACGCAAAGACCGATCTGCTCGTCGGCCAGAGACCCTTCCTGGGTCTCACCGCCGCGAACGAGGCCGCCCGGCTCTGGTGCGCCGAGGTGAACGCGGAGGTTCACTCCGAGATCGCCGCCGTCCCTGCGATGCGTCTCCTCCTTGAGCGGTCACTCCTTCGGCCGCTCCCCTCGCTCAGAGCGCCGCTCCGCCGGGACAAGACCCAGCCCCGACCGTTGGTAGAATGGCCGCGCACGATCGCTGCGTTGTCGCGCACCGTGACTTCGACCGAGGGAGCACAACATATGGACCTATCGCGGTTCGACACAATGGAGGTTTCCGAGCTCCGGCAGTACCTGGAGTTCCTGCTGTGGCACTACCGGGTGGTCGACTCCTTCTGGTTCATCCAGGTGGCACAGCGCTACGGGCAACCGGCGGCCGAGCGCCTGAACGAGGAGGTGTGGGCGCGGGTCTCAGGCATGGCGGCCAAAGACCTGACGGCGCGGTTCGATATCCAGAAGCACGGCCTCGAGGGATTCGTCCAAGCTCTGCGGTTATACCCCTGGACCATCCTGGTCGGATACCAGATCGAGGAGTCGGCCGACGAGGTGGTGGTTACAGTCGCGTCGTGCCCCACCCAGGAGGCCCGCCGCCGCCGAGGGCTGGGCGAGTACGTCTGCCGGGAAATGCACCGCCTGGAGTTCGAGGGGCTCGCGCAGGTGATCGACCCGCGGATCCAGGTGCACTGCGAGGTCGCCCCGCCCGACGAACGGCCGGCGGGGATCGACTGCCGTTGGCGCTTCACACTGGGGCCCGCGGTGGACGCGGCCCGGGAAGACACGACCTGACCGTCACCACCGCCGGGCGCCGTCACCACCTCCGGGCGCCGTCCCCGGCCGCGGGCGCCCCCCACCCGCGGGCAGCGTCCCGACCGCGGGCAAGCGCTACCGGCCGGGCCCGCCCAGTCCGTGGGCGCACCGGAATGACGGCCGGGGAGGCGTCCTGCTCCGCCCTCTCCCCCTACCCCGGCCGGCACCCAGCAAAGAGGAGCGCTTCCCGGGTCAGCATCCCGACGTACCGGCGTTCGGCGTCCACGACCGGAAGACGCTTGAGCTTGTGCCGGGTCATGAGCACGGCGGCGTCTTCCAGCAGGGCCGACTCCTCGATGCACACCGGGTCTGCCTCCATGACCTCCCGGGCGCGCAGATCCTCGAGGTCGGCCTGCGCCGCCCGCAGCCGCTCCCCCCGTCCCAGCCCCAACCACCGCCGCAGATCAGCGGAGGAGGCCCGTTTCCTCCGGAGGAGTTCGAACAGATCACCGTCGGAGATGACCCCGACCAGGTGCCCTTCGCCGTCGACCACCACGACCCGCTGGGCCTCGTTGGCAATGAGGTCGAGAACCTCCGAAACAGGGGTGTCCGGCGCCACCCGCGGGATGTCGTGAAGCGACGCGTCTCCCACCCGAACCTCTCCCGAGACCGCAACCTCCTGCGCCGAAAACCGCCGCCAGCGGGGGGCGTGGTGCGCGATCGCCTCCAACACGTCGATCCGCGAGAGCATACCGACGAGGCGTTGGTCGCCCGTGATCACCGGCAGGCGTTTGAGGCCCTTTTTCAGTATGAGGTCCACCGCGCGCTCCAGCGGTTCATCCGCCGAGATGGTGACGACCGGACGGCTCATGACCTCACCAGCCGGCCGCTCCTTCCCGGGAAACGGCACCTCGGCGGAGAGCTCCCCCAGCCCCGCGAGGAGACCCGGCCGCAGGGGAAGTCCCGCGCGGCCCACGAGATCGCCCTGGGTGATGATGCCGACGACCCGCTGGTCCCGATCCACCACCGGCACGCCGTTGAACTCGTTCTGGAGGAGGAGGCGCAGCACTTCCGCCAGGGGAACGCTTTCGTTCACCGAGGCGGGCCCGGGGGTCATGGCGTCTCGCACACGCAGTCCTCGGGGGAGCAGTCGCTTGTGCGTCCGGTGGACCACCACCCGCATGTCCTCCACCGCCACGATGCCGTCACGCACCATCTCCTGCAGGTCCGGCAGGATACGGTCGAGCTCCGCCGCCGGCAAGATGATCTCGATCTTCAAGGGAAGGTCGGAGGAGAGGTCGAGCACATGGGACGAAGCGATGTCGCCGTTCTCGTACGCCCCGGCGATGCCCTTGCTGACCAGGCAGCGGGCGGCGATGTGCTTGTCGCGCACGAGCTTGACGATGGCTTCCGCGAGAGGCGTGCCGTGACGGCGTTCGCTTTCCCGAACGAAGATCTCGATCACGTTGTACTGTACGACCACAGTCCCCTCTTCTCTGCCCGTTCAGCCGGTTTCCGCGCTCACGCCACCCGACCCAGCCAGAGGCCGACCACCACGAGGAGCAGCCCGGCACCGTTGTTGAGCGCCAGGTTGAGCAAAGAGAGACTCCGGGCACCGTCGGCCAGGTAGGTGATGGTCTCCAGGGCGAAGGTCGAGAACGTGGTGAACCCGCCGAGAAAACCGGTGAGGAGCAAGAGCCGGCCCTCGGGACCGATGATGCCCCGTTCGGCGAGCGAAAAACCGAAGCCGGTGAGCAGGCAGCCTCCAAGATTGACAAGCAGTGTCCCCGCGGGGAACACCGCTCCGAAGAGCCGCCCGGCGAGAAGCGAGGTCAGGTAACGAGCCGACGCGCCCAACGAGCCTCCGACCGCCACCAGAAGCACCCGGATCAGCACGACCCTCAGCGCACCACGATCACGGTGCAGTGCGCGTAGGTGAGGACACGCTTGGCCACGGAGCCGACGAGCCAGCGCTCGACGAAGCTCAGGCTGTGGCCGCGGTGGCCTATGACTATGGCATCCGCCGACAGCTCCGCTGCCCGGTGGATGATCTGCTCGGCCGGGTGCCCCACCCGGATCGCAAACTGCGGCTGCACACCCCAGCCCGCTGCCAGCTGCTCGAGCTCTTTGAAACAGCTTTGAAAGTGCTCGGTCGCCTCTTCCACGATCCTTTCCGTCTCCACCATGTCGGGCGGCTCCGGCAGCCGCGCCACGGAGATTACATGGAGTTCAGCTCCGTATTTCTGGGCGAGCTCCACGCCGAAAATGAACGTCTTGGTACCCGACTCGGAACAGTCATACGCAACGAGAATCCTTTCCAACA
>JAMDDA010000085.1 GCA_023488925.1 Actinomycetota bacterium | reverse complement strand
AGGGCGAGCAGATAGGTGAGGAAGGAGCGCCGGGAGAGGGCGCCCTCCTCCGCCGCGGGGGGGGCAGAGGCCACGCGGGCCGGGCCGTCAGTCATGCTGGTCCTCCGGGGGGGAGGGGCGGGCGCCGCCGGTGCCGGGCGCCTCCTCGGAGGCCGGGCCGCCGGGCGCGGCGGCGGCTTCCGGGGCAATCGGCCCGGCGCGGCGCATCGCACCCGCTTCGGAAGACGCACCCCTCTTGACCGCCAAGCGGCGAATCGGCCTGGGCACCAGGAACTCGGACTCGGGGGTCGGGGAGAATCGCACCGGGCGCAACGGGTGCGGGAGGAGGCCCGCCTCGAAGAGCAGCAGGCCCACCATGGCGACGCTCAGCAACAGGTAGCTGACCCACACCGTCGTCGGCCCGATCTCGTGTGCCCCCGCCTGCGAATGCAGGACATCACGCACGATGAGGTACACCACGTAGGCGTCGGAGAGAATGACGGCCACGGCGATCAGCCGCAGGGCGAGGCTGGAGAAGAAACGTTCCTTGTCCCGGCCGCGCAGGATGACCGCCACCATGAACAGTACGAACAGGTAGAAAAACAGGCCGACGGGGAAGAGGCTCGCCTTCTCGGCGGCGATCGAGGCCGTGAACTCGGGCACCCGGGCGAAGTGGCAACCCTTGCAGACCTTGGCGACCGTGGGTTCCTGGTGGCAGGCCAGGCAGGTATCCTTCTCGATCTTGTCGTAGCTCACGCCGTCGACCGTCGCCGGCCCCTTGGCCATGCGCCAATGAATGTTGCGCCACACCTTCACGTCGATCTTGGGCGCACCCGGGTGCTCCCGGCCGACCGGCTCGATGGGCCCGAAGAGGATGGGGGCGATGTCACCCGTGTGGCACTTGCTGCAAAAAGCGGGGTCGGCCGCCGCCTGAGGCTTCTCCGGACCCACGAGTTCCGGCCCATGCACAAGAGCGCTGTGACAATCGGCGCAGGTCAAGTTGGCTACGTTCAGATGGAAGTCATGCGGGAAGGTGATCCCCTGCACCACGATGTTCTTCGGGTAGCGCGGGTCCTGCGGATCGCGGATGTACTCGTGACATTGGAGGCAGGCCGACCGCAGCACCAACTTGGCCGCCTCCGGCTTGCGCTCCGTCTGGCCGGCGGCAAATTGCGTGAGCTTGATGAAAGAATAGATTTTCCCCTTGCTGTAGCCGACGGCCCCCGGCTCGAAGTGACAGTCGATGCACACCACGCCGTATGTCTTGTGCGTGGACTTCTCCCAGGTGGCCTCGAATGGCTGGATGAGGTGGCAACTCGAGCAGAAACGCGGCTTGGACGTCTCCCTGAAGCCCCAGGCGGTAACCAAGACCAGAAGAACGACGCCCGAAAGGGCTATCCAGGCGATACGCCGGCGCAAATCCACAGAATCCCCCAATGGTGCGACGGTATTGGCTTGCTGCCCGACCGCTTTACCCCCACGGCCGGTCGAAAAGTGAACAAATGCTAACACCTGAGGCGCGGTTTAGTCGAGGGCGGGAACGCGATAACTTTCACGATCACCCGCCGAGGACCCGCCCAAGCCGGGCACATCGCGCCGCCGAAGGCTACGGCGCCGGCCTGCCACCCCCCTGCAGTCGGGCGATCAGTGCTTCGGCGTCGGCCACGGGCACCGACCCCTTGCCCTCGGCGGCGAGGCGCAGGGCCTCCCGCAGCTCGGCCACCGCTTCGACGCTGTCTCCTCCTTGCGCCAGAGCGACGCCCAGATTGTAGTGCGCCAGAGGGTGGTCGGGCGAATCGGAGATGGCCTGGCGGAAGGCCTCGACCGCCTCCCGGTAATGCCCGAGCCGCAACAGCGCGATACCCATGTCCGTGCGCACGTTGGTATCTGAAGGACGCAGGTCGAGCGCCCGCCGGTAAAAGTCCACCGCTTCGAGGTACCGTTGGTCGTCGAAGGCCAGGTTCCCCAGGTTGACCAGGGCGTCCACGTCGTTGGGGTTCTCGTTCAGAAGATCCTGATAGTGCTGGCGCAGGAGCTGCGGGCTCACACCGAGGGCCCGCAGAGTCACGGCGTCATCCACCACCGGGAGATCCGCCAACCGATGATCGGCCGGCCGCGTGGCGTAGAGATAGACGGTGGAAGCCGCGAACACGGCCGCCAGGAGCCCCAAGAGCGCCGTCAGCCCCTCGTCACGCAGCCACTCCATGGGCGTACGCCGCCGGCCCTGGATATGGTCGAGCTTCCCCTCGAAGCGGTAGGCCTGCATGCCCAGAGATTCGGCGCGCAGCAGCATGTTGAGATCGTTGGTGACCACCGTGGCCTGCACGCCCGGCTCCCGGTTGATGTCGTAGGCGAGAGCGAGGATCTTGTCATCGGTGCGCCGCAGATCGAGGCCGGGGGGCAGGTCCGTGAACTCCTCGGTGGCATCGACCCGGAGCAGGGAACCGTTCTCCAAGCGCACCCCGTCGAGCAGACGCCCGTTGCGCGAGGCCTCGAACAGTATGCGCGTAGCCTTGCGGCCATGGTATCGCACCCGCGGGTCGGTGCGGCGCTGTTTGAGCTTGTCGAGCTCCTCCAGGACGACGGCCGGCAGCACCACCTCCGCGCCCGAGAAGGAATGAATCACCTCAGGGTCGTTAAGGAGGGCGTTCGTGTCGAGGATGTACACCCTGGGGGCAACGGTCATACGGCGATGGTAGCACAGGGCCCTCGGCGACTCGGCGAGAACCGGGTATCACGCCACGTTCGGCCGCGGTCGAGAGTCTGAGTGCGGGGGTCGTTCGTCTCCAGACGTGGCGGCCCCGGTCTTTCTCGAGAGCCCCCTACCGCGCAGGCACGCCGCCGGCCGGCAGGCGGAACGTCACCCGGCGGATGTGGGAGAGATCGCGGCGTTCCGAGAGGCGGCTGATCTTCACCACGTCGCCGGTGCTCGGCGCGTGGATGAAGAGATCGTCACCGATGTAGATGCCCACGTGGTGCACCGGATCCCCGAAGAAGACCAGATCGGCCGGTTGGATATCCCGCAGGGAGACCTCGAACCCCGCCAGCGCCTGGTAGCCCGAGTAGTGCGGAAGGTACAGGCCGTGCTGCATGAAGACGTACTGCACCAGGCCGGAGCAGTCGAACCCGCCGGGAGTGGCGCCGCCCCAGAGATAAGGCACGCCGAGATAGCGCAGCGCCGTCTTCACGATCTGGTTGGCGTCCCCGATCATGTAACTGCCGATCTCCACGCCGGACGGCACGACAGCGCCAGCTATCTGTCGCTGCCGTTCCACCAGCACCTTGATCTCGGCGCTCAACCCGTCGATATAGGCCTGCTTGGCGGCCAACTTGGCTTCGACCAGAGACTTCTGCGCTTCCAGCCGGCGCGACGCGGTGGTGACGTCGTAGATCAGGCGGGAAAGCTCGTCGAGGAGTCTCTCCGACCGGGCCCGCAGAGAAACGACCTCGTCCAGGCGCCGCCGGTCGCTCTGGGCGATGGAGAGGATCAGGCCGAGACGCCTGATGAAGTCGGCCATGTCGGTGGTGGCCAACAGCACCTCGAGAACCGACGTGTCGCTCTTGTAGGCGCCCAGCAGGCGGTTCTGCAGAGCCTCGGTGGCGGCCTGCGCCTCCTGCTGGGTAAGGTCGAGCTCCCGCTGCAGGCGTGCCGCCCGTTGCCGCGCCTCCTCGAGCTCGAGAACCCGCAGGTTGTACTCCTCCACCGTCGCCTCCAGGTCCCGGTCGATATCGTCGAGCTCGATGGCCGCCCGAAACACCTGCATCTGCTTCTGGGAGATCGTGCCCGACAGAGCCTCGAGCTCGCGCAGACGCCGGAGCGCCTCGGGCGACGGCCCGGACGGAACCGCGGTCGTGGTTTTCGCCGGAGCGACCGAGGTGGGGGGCGTGCTGGGGGACACGGTCTTCCCGGCGGGCACCGTGCTCGTGGTGGAGGTGGCCTCGGGGGGGACCGTGCCCTCCATGTCACCGGGCGCCACCGGCTCGGCCGCCGCGACCCCCGCCGCCAACGGCTGGC
>JAMDDA010000215.1 GCA_023488925.1 Actinomycetota bacterium | reverse complement strand
AAGTGGCAGACAAGTTGACCCTGGGTGTAGCCGCTCGGCTTTCCACCTACCTGCGGATCTTGGCGCAGTCCAAGAAGCAGGGGATGGAGAGCATCTCTTCACAGGAGATCAGCGAGTACGCCAACGTCAACCCGACCCAAGTGAGGCGGGACCTCTCCACTTTCGGCAAGTTCGGCAAACGGGGCGTGGGTTACAACGTGGACTCGCTCATCTCCGCGATCCAGGACATCCTCCACACGGGCGGCGACCACGCCATCGCGCTCGTCGGGGCCGGCAACCTCGGGAGCGCCATCGCCACCTCGGCGATGTTCCGGGAACACGGGTTCCGTATTGCGGCGGTGTTCGACCGAGACCCACGGCGGATCGGCAGCCGGCTGGGAGACCTCGTGGTGGAACCCGCTGCGACCATCGCCGAGCGCTGCGCCGCGTTGGGGATCGTCCTCGGAGTCATCGCGGTGCCGCCGGAGTCCGCCCAAGAGGTTGCCGACGAGCTTACCAAGGGCGGAGTGAAGATCATCTTCAACTACACGGAGACTCTGCTCAACGTGCCCGAGGACGTCACCGTGCACACCATCAATCCGGCCGAGGAGATGCTCTACGCCTTGTATTTCTACCTGACGTGAATCTCGCTCGAGACCTCACCGGGCCCGGTCGTCAACCGGCCGGTCCCGTGATGACCACGATCAGATAGCCCTGCGTTCCGGCCGATTTGTCCGCGGGCAGGGGCTCGGACCGGAAGACTCCGCCGGCCTCTCGGATCAGCAGGCGCGTGGGCGCCACGGGCGCGGCGGCGGGTGGTCCGGCGGCGGATGGTTCGGCGGCCAGGCCGGTCGGGTTGCCCATCGTCTCGACATCCAGGCCGCCCGCTTTCAGGACCTCCAGGAGCCGGTCGAGGTCGTCGGGGTCGACCAGGGCCACGTACGCGGGCCCGGGCTGGGCGGGTCGCGACGAGACCGGCGCGAGCCCCGTGACTCTCTCGACCACGTTCGGCCAAGGCGCGGCTCCAGCCGTGCGGGGGGTCACGGTCAAGGCGACAATCGCCGGCTCCCCGGCCGGTGAGGCGCCGGCGGTCGTGGTGGTGGTACCGGAAGATTGGTCTGCGGCCCCCGCACTCTGCCCGGTTGGGCTCAGGGTTCCGGCGGAGGTCTCCGTTGCTGCGCCCTCGGGAGCGCCTGCACCCGACCCCTCCGCCGGGGCGGTCTGCAGGCTTTGCACCGCCTGGGTGGTTGGGGATCCGTTCTGTTTCGTCTCCCCCGTCCCCCCGTCTCTCTCTATCTCCGGCGCGCCGGTCGAGACCGTGACGCTACCTCCTCCGGGGGAGAGCCCGCGCACGGCGGCCAAGCCGGCTCCCACCATGATGAGGACCACCACCGCCGGTATCCAGGCGAGTCGCCCGCCTCCGCCGAAGAGGCGGTCTCGCAAGGAGGTGGGGCGGCGGCGGGTCGGGCGGGGAGTCGACTCCGCAGCGGGTGTCGTGCTGCGGGGCAGACCGGCGAGCACGCGGGGCCACAGAGCGCGCGGGAGATCCAAAGAGGGGGCGGACCGGGTCAGGGAGAGGATGGTCTGCTGTGCGGCGAGAGCCTCGCCACACTCTGAACAGCCCGCCAGGTGGGTTTCGACCGCGGCGAGGGCTTCTCCGGTGAGGCGGCCGTCCAGGTAGTCCACAGCCCAGGACTCCCACTCGTCGATGTGGCCGAGCACGACCGGCGGGGGTTCCCGGCCGGGGAGGGAGGGGGTGTGGTGCTCGTCTGGATGCATGATCGGGTGTGTCTATCCCTGGTAGTGTGCTTCCGGTGCGACGTCGCCGGGAAGGGCGGGGTTCCCGGGAGGGGAGGCGGCGGATGCGCTTTCCGGGGGGCGGTAGCCGTTCTCTTTCAGGTAGCGGGCCAACTGGGCCCGGGCGCGGAAGATGCGTGACTTGATGGTGCCTTCCTGCACGCCGAGGATCTCGGCCGCGTCGGCGTAGTCGAACCCCAACAGGTCGCACAGCACCACTGTGAGCCGGAAACCCTCGTTCAAGGCCAGCAACGCCCGGCGCACGAGCGGGGAGAGGCCGTCCTCGGCGGGTTCGACCGCCGACTGGGCGCCTCCGGCCCAGGTGGCCCGACGGTCGGCTCCCACCTGGCTCGACAGGCGATCGAGGTCCTCTTGCGCGAAAGGTTCGGGCCGGCTGCGCCGGAGGTGATCATATACCGCGTTGACCACGATCCGGTGGAACCAGGTGGTGAACCGCGCTTCGCCCTTGAAATGCGGCAGGGCCGTGAAGGCCTTGATGAAGGCCTCCTGCGCGACATCGGCTGCATCCCAGGAGTTCCCCAGCATACGGTAGGCCAGGTTGTAGGCACGCCGAGCGTGTCGCCTGTAGAGTTCCTCGGTGGCCGAGGTGTCGCCGCGGCGGGCCCGCTCGACGAGTGCGGTGTCGGGGTCATTCTGCGTCGCGGGGGATCCCAAGCGACCTCCGTGGTCGAGGCGGCTTCTCCGGCCCATTTGGTAGACTCTTCACGTAAGCCAATTCTAGCAATCGGCCTTGGACCCTGCCCGCCGGGCACCGGGCGGGCCAGAGACCACCAGGCGTCGCCTCGGATCGGGCGCGGCCGGGTGACCGAGCGGGGGATACGTGCGGATCTTCGAGGACGTAGGCCGCCTGTTCGACGGCGGCGTCGACCTGACCGTGGGGATCGAGGAGGAGTTCCAGATCCTCGACGGCGCCACGCTCGAACTCACCGGACGTTTTGCAGAGCTCAAGGCGGCCGCCGACGCCCGGTTCGGCGATACGTTGGTCGTCGGGGAGCTGATCTGCTCCGAGGCCGAGATCAACAGCGCCGCGTCCGCGACCTTCCAAGAAGCCCGGGAGGACATGCGCCGGCGCAGAGGTGCGCTGGTCGAGGCAGCGGCTTCACTCGGGCTGAAGTTGTGCGCCACGGGTGTACACCCTTTCAGCCGCTGGGAGGAGCAAGGCTTCATCCAGACGGCCCACTACCGCAAAGTCGTCGACGGGTTGCGCTACGTAGCCTGGACCAACAATACCTTCGGGCTGCATGTGCACGTGGGCGTGCGGGGCGCCGACCGGGCGGTGGCCGTGTGCGACGCCTACCGCTCGTTGCTGCCGCCTATCCTCGCTCTTTCCGCCAGCTCACCCTTCTTCCGCGGCAGCGAGACCGGACTCCATTCGACCCGGGCTCAGGTGTTCATCCGCAGCTTTCCGCGGTGCGGCATCCCCGACGCCTACGGGGATTGGGCCGGATATGCGGACTATGCCCAGTTCCTCTACGACACCGGCAGCGTCACGGAACCCACGCAGATCTGGTGGACCGTGCGCACCCATCACAAGTACGGTACGCTCGAAATCCGTATCGCCGACGCCCAGCCCGACTTCGAGGACGCCATGGCCATCGCCGCCTTGAACGTAGCTTTGGCGGGGGCGTTGCTGGAGGAGTACGACCGGGCGGGCTCGTTGCCCGTGCACGCGACGCGGTTCATCGAGGAGAACCGTTGGCGGGCTTTGCGCTGGGGACTCGGCGCCCGACTCATCGACCTCGACACACGCGTGCAACTGCCGGCTACGGAGGTGATCGCGCGGCTCATGGACCGCGCGGCGGCGTCCGTGGGGCGGCTCGGCCTGGAGGGTGAGATGAGCCGTATCGAGACCATGCTGCGCGAGGGGAATTCGGCCCAGCGGCAGCTCGAGTGGTTCCATGCAGGCGTCGATCTCTTCGAAATTCACCGCCGCATGGTGGAGCAGACCATGCGGGTGCCGGGCCGGGCCGTTTCTTGACCGCCGGTTCGCTGGAGTCGGCGGCCCCTCCGCCCACCATCGGGGCTACGCCGGGCCGGGCTCGCTGCGACCACGGGCTGCTACCCCGCCCCGTATCGGCCGCGGCCGATACGGGGCGGGACCCCGGGTTCTCTAACAGTTCGCCTGCCCGCGCGACGCGGGCATACACGGGCCGGATGAAAATGGGCTATTTTCCCATCAGTTCCGCATGCCGCCCTTG
>JAMDDA010000040.1 GCA_023488925.1 Actinomycetota bacterium | reverse complement strand
CCGAAGGCACCGTGCTCCGCCGGGCCGTGCCCGTGCGCTACGTCGAGACCGAGCGCGGGCGCGTGGCGGTGACCACGGTCTTCGACCTGCTCATGGCCCAGTTCGGGGTGCGCCGGGGCCTGCCCGAGGACTACCCCGCCGGCTACGACGACGACCTGCCCTTCACTCCCGCCTGGCAGGAGAAGCACACCGGCATCGACCGCGACACCGTCATCCGCTTCGCCCGCCAGTGGGGCAAGAACGGCGAGAAGACCAAGGGCCGCAATCTCGTCATCATCGGCGCCGGAGTCAACCACTGGTACCACGGCAACCTGCTCTACCGGGCGGCGATCGTCTCGCTCCTGCTCACCGGGAGCGTGGGCCGCAACGGTGGCGGACTGGCCCACTACGTAGGGCAGGAGAAGGTGGTGAACCAGGCCTCCTGGGCCAGCGTGGCCTTCGCCCTCGATTGGGGCATGGCCCCGCGGCACCAGAACACCCCGAGTTTCCACTACGTGCACTCCGACCAGTGGCGCTACGAGCGCGGCTACAGCGCCTACGACTCCCTGCCCCGGGCAAGCGAGGACCACACCATCGATCACCAGGTGCGGGCCGTGCGTCGGGGTTGGCTGCCTTTCTTCCCGCAGTTCGACCGGAGCCCCCTGGAGGTAGTGCGGGAAGCCCGCGCGGCCGGGGCCACCAGTGACGCCGAGGTCGCCCGGCACGTCGCCGACCGGCTGGAGCGGGGCGACCTGCGCTTCGCCGTGGAAGACCCCGACGCCCCTACCGCCTGGCCGCGCCTGTGGTTCATCTGGCGAGGCAACGCCATCGGCTCGAGCGCCAAGGGACACGAGTACTTCCTCAAGCACTATCTGGGCACCCAGACCAACTCCATAGCCGAGGAGTGCGCCGCGGGCCACACCCGGGAGGTCCCCGCGGACACTCCGGCCCCCACCGGCAAGATGGACCTGGTGGTCGACCTCAACTTCCGTATGGACACGAGCGCCCTGTACAGCGACGTGATCCTGCCCGCCGCCACCTGGTACGAGAAGGACGACCTGAACACCACCGACATGCACTCCTTCATCAACCCCATGCAGGCGGCGGTGGCTCCTGCCTGGGAGTCGCGCAGCGACTGGGAAATCTTCTCCGCCCTGGCCGAGCGGGTATCCGCTCTGGCCCGCACCCATCTGCCCCGGCCGGTGGAGGACGTGGTGATGCTGCCCCTGCAGCACGACACCCCCGACGAGATGGCCCAACCCCGCGTGGTCGACTGGAAGACGGGCGAAGCCGCCGCCCAGCCCGGCCTCACCATGCCCAAGTTCCGCGTGGTGGAGCGCGACTACGTGCACCTGCACGAGCGCATGATCTCGCTGGGCCGCGGCGTGGAGAAGAACGGGGTCTCCGCCCACGGCCTGACCATTCCGGTGGCCGACATGTACCGGGAGCTGCTGGAGCGCCAGCCCCGGCGCTTCCGCGGGACCACGAACGGGAACGATGCGGCCGCCGGCAACCTCTACCCCTCCCTGGAGGAGGCCCGCCAGGTAGCCGAGGTCATCCTGCACCTGGACCCGGCCTCCAACGGCGAGCTGGCCTGGCGCGCCTACGAGGCCGAAGAGCACAAGACCGGCGTGGCCCTCACCGATCTGGCCGAGGGTACCCGTTCCCAGCGCACCACGTTCGCCGCGCTCGTGGCCCAGCCCCGGCGGGTGCTCTCCACCCCCACCTGGTCCGGGTTGGTGAACCAGGGCCGCGCCTATACTCCCTATGCCTTGAACGTGGAACGGTTGGTGCCCTGGCGCACCCTCACCGGCCGCCAGCACACCTACCTCGACCACGACAACTATCTCGCCTGGGGCGAGCACCTGCCCACCTACAAACCCCGCCCCGACCACGTGGCCGTGGGCGACCTGGCCCGCACGCTGGTGCAAGAAGGTCGTGGGCGCATTCTCAATTACATCACCCCCCACAGCAAGTGGAGTATCCACTCCACCTTCTCCGAGAATCTGCGCATGATGACCCTCTCCCGGGGCTGTTACCCGGTGTGGCTGAACGATGGGGAAGCAGCCGAGCTGGGGATCGCCGACAACGACTGGGTCGAGCTGGTCAACGACCACGGGGTCTTCCTGCAACGAGCGGCCGTCTCGGCCCGTATCCCCCGCGGGTCGGTCTACGTGTACCACGCCACCGAGCGCACCGTGGGCATCCCCAAGTCGCCCACGCGGGGCCGGCGCGCCGGTATGCACAACTCGGTGGATCGGGCCCGCCTGAAGCCGGTACTCATGAGCGGGGGTTACGCCCAGTTCACCTACGCCTTCAACTATTGGGGTCCAGTGGGCGTGAACCGGGACACCTACGTGCTCGTGCGCCGGGCCGACCGACCGGAATTCTAGGAGAGGAGCGTGACCGCGTGAACGTCCGTGCCCAGATCAGCATGCTCTTCCACCTGGACAAGTGCCTGGGCTGCCACACCTGCTCGGTGGCCTGCAAGAACCTGTGGACCGATCCCCGCGGTTCCGAGTACATGTGGTGGAACAACGTCGAGACCCGCCCGGGGACCGGCTACCCCACCCTGTGGGAGGATCAGACCCACTACCGGGGCGGCTGGGTACGCCGGCGGGGCGGCGGTCTCAAGTTGCGCCTGCACTCGCGCCCGGGGGGGCTGGCCAATCTCTTCTTCAACCCGGCTCTCCCCAGTCTGGACGACTATTACGAACCCTTCACCTACCGCTACCAGGATCTCTTTGCGGCACCCGCCGGCACCGACCAGCCCACGGCCGAACCGATCTCGGCGGTGACCGGAGAGCCCCTCGACATCCAGGGCGGCCCCAACTGGGACGACGACCTGGGCGGCTCCGCCCTCTACGCCCGCAACGACCCCAACCTGACCGGCCTCTCCGCTGCAATACGGGCTCAGCTGGAGACGGTGGAGCGGGTGGTTTTCTCGTACGTGCCCCGCATCTGCAACCACTGCCTGAACCCGGCCTGCGTGGCCGCCTGCCCTTCGGGAGCCATCTACAAACGGGGTGAGGACGGGGTCGTCCTGGTGAACGAGCAGAAGTGCCGCGGGTGGCGCATGTGTGTAGCCGCCTGTCCGTACAAGAAGGTCTACAACAACTGGACCACCGGCAAGTCGGAGAAGTGCATCCTCTGCTTCCCCCGGCTGGAGACCCACCAGGCCCCGGGCTGCGCCCACTCCTGCGTGGGACGCATCCGCTACCTGGGCGTGCTGCTCTACGACGCCGACCGCATCCCGGCGGCCGCCGACGTGGCCGCCGACGACCTGGTGAACGCCCAGCTCGACGTGATTCTCGACCCGCGCGACCCCGTGGTGGTCGCGGCCGCCCGCGAGAACGGGGTGCCGCGGGACTGGCTCGAGGCGGCCACGCGTTCGCCGGTCTATCGGTTCGTCAAGGAGTGGGGCCTCGCCCTGCCCCTGCACCCCGAGTTTCGCACTCTGGCCATGATGTTCTACGTGCCGCCGCTCTCCCCGCTGGTCTCCACGGCCACCGCGAACGGCGTGGCCTTGGACCATCCTCCGGGCGCCGGCGATTTCGACCTGCTGGCCGACGTCGAGGCCGCCCGCCTGCCCGTGCGCTACCTGGCGGCCATGTTCACCGGCGGAGACGAGCAGCGCATCCGCCTCATCCTGCGCCGGCTCCTGGCCGTGCGCGCCTACAAACGCGGCGAGAGCGTGCAGGGCGCCGTCGACCAGACCACCCTGGAGCTCCTGCATGCAGTGGGGATGACCGCCCGCCAGGCCGAGGACATCTACCGGCTGACCACGGTGGCCGCCTTCGCGGAGCGTTTCGTGCTCCCCCGCTACCACCGGGAGACGGCCGTCGAGCCCTTTACGGACCTGCTCACTCGGCGAGCAGGCGTAGGCCTGGGATACAGCACCGCACCGAAGGGGGGGGCTTGACCATGGCGGTTTCCCGCCGCGAAGTGCCGGCGCCCGGCGCCTGGCGCAGCCGGGCCTTCCGCTGGGCCGCCCACGCTCTCACTTACCCCCACCCCGGATTGCGGGCCGAGCTGGA
>JAMDDA010000097.1 GCA_023488925.1 Actinomycetota bacterium | reverse complement strand
CTACAACTGCCTGGACTACCACGTGGAAACAGGCCGGGGAGACCAGAGGGCTCTCGTCTACGACAGCCCGGTCACCGGTACGGTGACGTATTTCACATACGCAGAGCTGACGAACGAGGTGGCGCGGTTCGCCGGAGCACTCCGCGATTTGGGGGTCGGCAAAGGCGATACCGTGGTCATCTACATGCCCATGGTGCCCCAGGCGGTGGTCGCCATGCTGGCCTGTGCCCGTATCGGGGCGGTTCACTCGGTGGTGTTTGGGGGGTTCGCTGCGCAGGAGCTGGCCGTGCGCATCGATGACGCCAAGCCCAAGGTCGTCGTGTCCGCCTCGTGCGGCATGGAAGTCAACCGGGTGATCGAGTACAAACCCCTCCTCGACAAGGCCATCGAGTTGGCGCGGGCCAAGCCGGAGAAGTGCGTGATCCTGCAACGGCCGCAGGCGGCGGCGGGCATGGTGCCCGGCCGCGACTGCAACTGGGAGGAGGTCATGGCCGGAGCCCAGCCTGCCGGCTGCGTCGGCGTCGAGGCCACCGACCCGCTCTACATCCTCTACACGTCGGGCACGACCGGCAGGCCCAAGGGGGTGGTGCGGGACAACGGCGGGCACGCCGTGGCCCTGCGCTGGTCGATGGAGCATATCTACGACGTGCAGCCCGGTGACGTCTACTGGGCGGCTTCCGATGTGGGCTGGGTGGTGGGCCACTCCTACATTGTCTATGCGCCGCTTCTCACCGGGTGCACGACCGTCCTCTACGAAGGCAAACCGGTCGGCACGCCCGACGCCGGGGCATTCTGGCGGGTGATCCAGGATCATGGAGTGAAGGTGCTCTTCACGGCACCCACGGCGCTCCGGGCCATCAAGAAGGAGGACCCCACCGGCTCGCTCCTGAAGCATTACGACATCGGGCATTTCAAATACCTGTTCTTGGCCGGCGAGCGGCTGGACCCCGATACCTACTTCTGGGCCTCGGCACTGCTGGGCGTGCCGGTGGTGGATCATTGGTGGCAGACGGAAACCGGGTGGCCCATCGCCGCGAATTGCCTGGGCATCGAGGCTTTCCCCTTCAAAGCAGGCTCGCCCACCAAACCGGTTCCCGGCTTCGATGTGCGGATTCTGGACGGTGACGCCCGGCCGGTGCCCGCCGGCACCGAGGGGGTCGTGGCCGTGAAGCTCCCCTTGCCCCCCGGCTGCCTGCCCACGCTGTGGCAGGACGACACCCGCTACATCGAGTCGTACGTCGGCCTTTATCCGGGATACTACTTCACCGGCGACGGCGGGTACATCGACGAAGACGGCTACGTGTACATCATGGGCCGCGTCGACGACGTCATCAACGTCGCCGGCCACCGGCTCTCCACGGGGCGCATGGAGGAGGTCATCGCCCAGCACCCCGACGTGGCCGAGTGCGCCGTGCTCGGGGTGGCCGACGAGCTCAAGGGGCAGGTGCCTATCGGGCTCTGTGTGCTCAAGGCCGGGGTACAACGCGCCCCCGCCGAGATTTGCCGGGAAGTCGTGCAGATGGTGCGCGAGCAAGTAGGGGCGGTGGCCTCCTTCAAGACGGCCGTCGTGGTCAAGCGGCTGCCCAAGACGCGCTCGGGCAAGATCCTGCGCGGCACCATCCGCAAGATCGCCGACGGCGAACCGTACACCGTGCCCTCCACCATCGACGACCCGGCCATCCTCGCCGAGATCGAGGGGGAGCTCGCCCGCATCGGTTACGGCACGAGGGCGTAGCCCCTCCCCCTGGCGGCGGCCCGTGCGGAGGCTACAATGGTCGCGCAGGCCGACACGACGGGGAGGGCAGCATGAGGGGGAAGGCGGAGGCGCGGCGGGACGCGGGCGGCCCGGTGGCCGTAGCCGGCGCGGGGCTGACCGGCGCGAGCTGGGCCGGATTGTTCGCGGCGCATGGGGTTGAGGTACGGCTCTACGACCGGGACCCGTCCCGGCGCGAGGAAGCGCGGCTGCGGGCGGAGGAGGCGGCGCGTTTCCTGGCGGCGGTCGGCCTGGCCGACGGAACCCGAGTGGAAGCCGGCCTGGCGCTCCTGCGCACGGTCGGAGACCCGGCGGCGGCCTTCGCCGGCGTGACTCTCATGCAGGAGTGCGTAACCGAAGACCTCCAGGTGAAGCGGCAGGTCTTCGCCCAGGCGGCTGCCCACGCCCCCGCCGAGGCATTGCTCGCCACGAGCTCCTCGGGGTTGTCGGTCAGCGCGATCCAGGAGGGCGTCCGCCGTCCCGAGCGCTGCCTGGCCGCGCACCCCTACAACCCGCCGCACCTGGTTCCCCTGGTGGAACTGGCTCCGGGGGCGCTGACCACGAGCGAGACCTTGGAGCGGGCCTGGGCGTTCTATGCCGCCATGGGCAAAGAGCCGGTGGTGCTGCGGCGGGACGTACCCGGGTATATCGCCAACCGACTTTCGGCCGCCCTGTGGCGCGAGGCCATCGAGCTGGTCCGCACCGGGGTCGCGAGTGTCGCGGACGTGGATCGGGCGGTAGTCACGGGTCCCGGTCTCCGGTGGGCGGTCATGGGCCCTCATCTCCTCTACCACTTGGGTGGGGGTCCGGGCGGCATCCGCGGACACCTGGACCATCTGGCCGGAGTGAAGGAAGGCATGCTCCGCGATCTGGCCACCTGGACCACGTTCCCCGCCGATACCGCCGACGTCCTGGAGACGGGGCTCGCCGCGGAGACGAGTGGGCGCTCCACCGCCGAGCTGGCGGAGGTGCGGGACCAGGCACTGGCCGCCATCCTGGCCGCCGGAGCGACCGACCGCGTGGCCGCCGGCCGCGATGCGGCCGCGGCCGGTGCCGGGTCGGACCGTGCCGAGGCGGTAGTGGTGCGGGGCGTTCACGGGAAGGCCGTGGCCGTGGCCCCGGGGGCCACCCGCACCACCTTGGCCTGGGGCCGCCGCAGTGTCCTGGTGCGCTTCGACCTGGAGCCGGAGGCGGTCATCCCCATGCATGCCCATCCTCATGAGCAGACCGGCTATCTCGTGGCGGGCGATCTCACCCTCGTCGGCGAAGCGGGCGAGTGGGCCCTGGAGCCGGGGGACGGCTGGTCTCTTCCGGGCCGGCTGGTCCACGGAGCCCGCAGCCGGAGGGGCGCCGTGGCCGTGGAGGTGTTCACCCCGCTGCGGGGCGAGTATCTGCCGGGACCGCCCCCGCTGGAGCCGCATCCGACCGGATTCTTCAGCGACCGGCTTGAAAATGGTCGCGGGCCGAAAGCACCGCCCGGGCGATGAGCTCCGCGCCCTTGGCGATATCGCCCAGGTCGAGCACCTCGGTGGGCGAGTGGATGTATCGGGTGGGGACACTGATCACCCCCGAGGGGATGCCGGTCTTGGTCAGGTGAATGGCCGTCGCGTCGGTGGTACCGCCGCTGCCCACATCGAGCTGGTACGGCAAGGAAGCGTTCTCGGCGCTCGTCCGCAGCCAGTCCACGACGCGCTTGGGTACGATGACCCCCCGCCCGTCGGCGTCCACCACCGTGATCACCGGCCCCTTGCCCACGGCCACGTGACGCTGTTCCTTGCTGACGCCGGGATGGTCCCCGGGAATGGTCACCTCGGCGATGAGAGCGGCATCGGGCTCCAGGCCGTACGCGCTGGTGCGGGCGCCCTTCAGGCCCACCTCCTCCTGCACCGTGCCCACGGCGTACACGGTGGCCGGCGGATCTTCGTGTTGGAGCTTCTGCAGGGCGGCCACCATCATGACCACCCCGGCCCGGTCGTCGAAGCTCTTACCGGTGACCAGGTCGTGGGCGAGGGGAGCCAGGGCGCGGTCCAGGGTCACGGGCGAACCGATCTCGACCCCCAGGGCAGCGGCATCCTCGGCGTCGCGGGCTCCCACATCGATGAACATGTCTTTGAGCTTGATCACCTTCTTGCGCTCTTCCTCGTCCATGATGTGGGGCGGCTTGGCCCCGATCACGCCGACGAGACGGCCGCCCGTCCGCGTGTGCACGAGCACCCGCTGCCCGAGGGCTATCTGGTCGAACCAACCGCCGATGGGCACGAAGCGCAGAAAGCCCTGCTCGTCGACGTACTTGACCATG
>JAMDDA010000003.1 GCA_023488925.1 Actinomycetota bacterium | reverse complement strand
GCGCGGGAGAGGCCCCGGGACCCGCCACGTAACGCCCCATGCAGTCGCGGCCTACTTGCCCAAGGCCGCCAGCAGATCGCGCTTGTGCTCCTCCTCCACGATGAGGATGTCCTCGAGCGCCCGGCGGAGCCCGTATTCCTGGAGCTCCTCGGCCTGCCGGATCCGCGCCTTGTAGCGATCGATGGCGTCCTGCTCGCCGGCGAGGTCCTGCTCCAACATGACGGCGGGATCAGGCGATACCTGCCGCTTTTCCACGGCGATGGTGGGCACGCCCCCCAGGAAATCGATCTGTTCCGCCAGCGACACGGCGTGGGTGTGCTCCTCGGTCGCGTGAATCAAGAGTTCCTTCTGGATGTCGCCGTACGCCGCCCCCGTCAGCACGGCGGCGTGTTGCACGTACTGAATCAGCGCGGCGAACTCCCATTCGAGATCCTTGTTCAGCAGCGCGATGAGCTCTTCTTTCGTGATGGCCACCGTTCCTCCTCATACCTGGTTTACACCGGAAACGAGCGAAGGCCGCACCATGAGCCCTCGCCGACCATGCATGCCCATCGCGGCCCCCGGCTCAAACGCGTTCGCGGCTCCCGCGATGCTCCTATGGCAAGCGGCGGCTACGAAAAAAGCCTCCTGCGCAGGCCGCGTCCCGCCCGGTTCCTCCTCGGCCCCCACACCGCTCGGACTTCCTCATAGGAGAATCCCCTTCCATTTTTTTGCCGTATCGGTTAGGATGCGGTGATTGCTTGACATTTTCGGCATACCCGGGACAATACGGGTAGCCCCAATGCCTCGAGGTGGCCATGACTCATCGACTCGACGATATCGACCGGCGCATCATCTCCCTCCTGCTGGAAGACGGCCGCATGCCCAGTGCCGAAATCGCGCGACGCATCGGTCACGTTTCCGAGCGCACGGTACGGTACCGCATCGACCGCCTGGTGAACAACGGAGTGATCCAGGTCAGCGCGGTCGTCAATCCGCGGGCCCTCGGTCTGGCGGTAACCGCCGACGTGTTCATCGAAGTCGTCCCCGGCAGACTGCGCAGCGTGGCCCAGAGCCTCGCGCAGCTCCCCCAAGTGAGCTACGTGGCCTATTCCACGGGGGAGCGCGACCTGAGCATCCAGGTCTACGCCCGCGACAACGCGGAGCTTCACACCTTCGTGAGCGAAGTGATCGGAAACATACCCGGCGTCGCCCGCACGAGCACCATGTTGGTCCCCTGGAAGGTGAAAGACGTGCACCAGTGGCACGTGCCCGAAGAACTCCCCTACGCCGGCGACAGACGGAGAAGCACTTCGAATAGAGGAGGACACACGTGAGCGGCACAGACTTGACGGCGCGGGCGAAAGCGCTGACCCAGCGGGAGGTGGCCCGCTACGCCGAGATGACGCCGGGCAGCCAGAAGGCTTCCGCCCGGGCCCGAAAGGTCCTCCCCCTCGGCGTGGCCAGCAACTTCCAGTTTTTCGATCCGCATCCGGTAGTCATGATCAGCGGCCGCGGCAGTCGGCTGTGGGACGTCGACGGCAACGAGTACATCGACTACAACATGGGGTACGGCTCGCTGCTGGCCGGCCACTCGCACCCCCGCATGGTGGAAGCCCTCCGCGAACAGGCCCCCCAGGGCACCCTCTTCGTGACCCCGTCGCCGCTCACCAGCGAGGTGGCCGAAGAGCTGTGCCGGCGGTTTCCTTTCGACATGGTGCGCTTCACCAACTCGGGGACGGAGGCGACCATGGATGCCCTGCGCCTCGCCCGGGCGGCGACGGGCCGCGAGATGGTCGTCAAAGTCGAAGGCTGCTACCACGGTCATCACGACCTGGTGATGATCTCGGTGAAACCTCCGCTGGATAAGGCGGGGCCGGCCGAGGCGCCGCACTCCGTGCCCTACTACGGCGGCATCGCCGGCGGCACGATCGACGAGGTCGTCGTGGTGCCTTACAACGACCTGCCTGCCCTCGAACGGGCGTTCACGGCCCATCCGGACAAGATCGCGGCGTTCATCTTGGAGCCGGTACCGGAGAACATGGGCATCGTGTTGCCCGACGAGGGCTACCTGGCCGGCGCCATCGAGATCGCCCACCAATACGGCGCCCTCGTGGTGTTCGACGAGGTCAAGACCGGCATCACCTCCCACCCCGGGGGCGCGTCGGCCGTCTACGACGTCACGCCGGATCTGATCTGTCTCGCCAAGTCCATCGGCGGCGGAGTCCCGATCGGGGCCTTCGGCGCCCGTAGGGAGATCATGGAACTGATCGCCAACGGCACGGTGGCCCAGCAGGGCACCTTCAACGGCAACCCGCTGGTCATGGCGGCGGCGAGAGCGGTGTTGACCGAGATCTGCACCGCCGAAGCCTGGGCCGAAGCCAAGAAGAAGAACGACCGGCTCATCGCCGGCTGCCAGGCGATCATCGACGAAGCCGGTCTGCCCGCCCACACCGTGGCCATGGGCGCCAAGGGGTGCGTCACCTACCTGCCCGAGCGTGTCCGCAACTTCCGAGACTACAAGAAGACCGACTTCGACCTGGCCTACGCACACTGGATCTACATGATGACCCACGGCATATTCCTCCCGCCGGGCCTCGACGAGCAGTGGCTGGTCTCGGTACAGCACACCGAGGAAGACATCGACCGGCACCTCGAAGTGTTCGCGGCCTTCGTCAAGGAGGTCACCGGTTAAGAGACGAATGACAACCGCCGAAAAGCCGAGATGACGGCGGACGAAACAGCCGGCACACCGGAGCCGGGTCGGGTGGTCGTCATAGGCGCCGGGCTGATGGGAGTGGGAATCAGTCAGGTGTTCGCCCTCGCCGGGCATGAGGTCCGCGTGGTGGAGATCGACGCCGCTTGCCGGGCGCGCGCCGTGCCGCGCCTGACCGAGCAACTCGAGACCTTGGTGGAGCACGGTCTCGTCGACGCGCGGGGCGCCGCCGCCGCAATCGAGCGCGTGAGTCTCACCGACGACCTCGCGGCGGCCGTGGACCCGGGAGAGGGAGAGCCGCCCCTGCTGGTCATCGAGGCGGTGAGCGAGAATCTCGCTCTGAAGCGCCGCCTCTTCGCCGCCGTCGACAGACGGACCCCCCCTTCCACCCTGCTCTGCTCGAACACCTCCGGCCTCTCCATCACGGCCATTGCTGCAGAGACGTCCCGCCCCGAGCGGGTCTGCGGCGCCCACTTCTGGAACCCGCCCCACCTCATCCCCTTGGTGGAGGTCGTCAAGGGCGAAGGCACTGCCGAGTCGACTCTGCGCGCAACCTCTGCCCTTCTGCGGGCGGCGGGCAAAGTGCCGGTCGTCGTGCGCCGCGACATTCCCGGCTTCATCGGCAACCGCCTGCTGCATGCCCTGCAGCGCGAAGCCATGTCGCTCGTGGCCAACGGGGTGGCGTCCGCCGAGGACGTCGACCTGGTGGTGACCCAGGGCTTCGGACGACGGCTGGGCGTGATCGGGCCGTTGGCCGTGTGTGACCTGGCCGGCTTGGATCTGGTGCTCGAGGTGGACAACTACCTGCTGCGCGACCTGGAAAGTTCCCCGGCGCCGTCCCCCCTGCTCGTCGAGCTGGTGGCCCAGGGCCACCTGGGGGTCAAGAGCGGCCGGGGTTTTCTCCTGTGGGACGAGGAAACGGTGAGGGCGGCCGTCGCGAAACGTGACGCCGCCCTCATCCGGGCACTCGAGGCCGGTTGACAGCCGGACGGCCCGCTATCCCTGGGCCACCTCGGTAGGCATGCCGATGTATGCGGCCTTGGTATGCTCGTTGGCGAGCACCTCCCGGCCGGTGCCCTCGAGCACCACCCGCCCCGTCTCGAGCACGTAAGCGTAGTCGGCGATCTGCAGTGAATGGCGGATATTCTGCTCCACGAGCAGCACCGTCAACCCCCGGCGCTTGAGCTCCACGATCACCCTGAAGATGTCTCTCACTACGATGGGAGCCAGGCCCAGCGAAGGTTCGTCCATCATCAGGATGCGGGGCTGTGACATCAAGGCGCGGCCGATCGCCAGCATCTGCTGTTCTCCCCCGGAGAGCGTCCGGGCCAGCTGTTTCTCGCGCTCCTTCAATCGAGGGAAAAGCTCATAAT
>JAMDDA010000195.1 GCA_023488925.1 Actinomycetota bacterium | reverse complement strand
GCCAGCCGATGACGTAGTCCACGCGGCCCTCGGCGAGAGCGGCCGCGGCCAGCTCCCGGATCTTGGCCTGCCGCTCGCTCACAGGGCCCTCCCTTCCCGGGGCCCGAGGGCCTTGACCTTGCCCACGAACTCGGTCACCACCTGCTGCCAGCGGGCTCCCTCGGAGGCCGACACCCACGTGTACTTGAAGCGGTCGGGTTCCACGCCCAGGTGAGGCAGCATGCGGGTGAGCAACTCGAGCTTGCGGCGGGCGTAGTAGTTACCCTCCGAGTAGTGGCAGTCCCCCGGGTGGCAGCCGCTGACGAGCACGCCGTCCGCTCCTTTCTCGAAGGCTTTCAGGGCGAGCAGGGGGTCGATGCGGCCCGTGCAGGGCACTCGCACCAGACGCAGGTTCAGGGGCTGCTTCAGGCGGGCCGTGCCTGCGCCGTCGGCGCCGGCATAGCTGCACCAGTTGCAGACGATGCCGATTATCTTGACGTCCTCCTTGACGTCCTCCTTGGCGCCCTCCGTCGCGGCGGCGCCCGCAGCCTCTGGGGTAGCTGTTGCTTGAGCCATCGTCACCGCCTTTCTACGCGAGGAGAGCTTCTTCGAGCTGGTCGATGAGGGCGTCGGTGGTGAACCCCTTGAGCTCGATGCAGTTCACCGGGCAGGTAGCCACGCAGATGCCGCAGCCCTGGCACACGGTCTCGATGATGTGACTCTTCTGCGTCCCGTCCCGCAGCTCTTGCTTCTCGGGGGCGCTGAAGGGGCAGACCTCGACACATTTCCAGCAGGAGACGCAGCGGCTCTGGTCGACCACGGCGATCTGTGGACTGGTCTTGAGCTTGTCCTTGGCCAAGAGGCCCAGCACCTTGGCGGCCGTGCCCGAGGCCTGGGCCACCGCAGTGGGGATGTCCTTGGGCGACTGGCAGGCCCCGGCCAGGAATACGCCCGCGGTGTTCGTCTCCACCGGGCGGAGCTTGGGGTGTGACTCCTTGTAGAAACCGAACTCGTCGTAGCTGATGTTGAGCTTCTGGGCCAGCTGCACCGCACCGTCGGCTGCGGTGATGCCCGAGGCCAGCACCACCAGGTCGGCGGCGATCTCCACCTGCTTGCCGAGCAGGGTGTCCATGCCCCGTACCATGACCTTGCGGCCGCCGTCGGGCAGCGTGTCTTCGTAAAGCTTGGAGACCCGGCCGCGCACGTACTTCACACCGAACTCGGTTTGGGCCCGCTTGACGAACTCCTCGTACCCCTTGCCCGTCGCCCGGATGTCGATGTAGAAGACGTAGATCTCGGTGTCCATGCCACAGTGGCTCTTGGTGAGGATCGCCTGCTTAGCCGTGTACATGCAGCACACGCTCGAGCAGTAGGGCCGGCCCACCGACTCGTCGCGCGATCCCACGCACTGGACGAAGACCACGGTCTTCGGCTCCTCGGGCTCCTGGTCCTTACGCCCCATGGTGGAAGGCCGCACCACGTGCCCGTGGGTGGGCCCGGAAGCGTTCAGCATCCGCTCGTACTGCAGGCCGGAGATGACGTCGGGGATGTGCCCCGAGCCGTACTCGTGGTAGTACTCTTCCCAGGGGAACACGTCCAGGCCGGTAGCCACCACGATCGCCCCGTACTTGCGCTCGAGGTACTGATCGTGCTGCTCGTAGTCGATGGCCTCGGCCGGGCAGACGCGCTCGCAGACCCGGCACTTGCCCTGCTGGAACCAGCGGCAGTAGTCGGTCTGGATGGCCGCCCGTTTGGGCACCGCCTGGGGGAAGGGGATGTAGATGGCCTTGGTCTCGGCCAGCCCCACGTTGAACGTATCGGGCGCCTTGGCCGGGCACTTCTGCACGCAGATCTCGCAGCCGATGCACTTGGTCCAGTCGACCATGGCGGCCTTGCGGCGGATGTCCACCGTGAAGTTGCCCACATAGCCCGAGACCTTGTCCACCTCGGAGTAGGCCAGGATCTCGATGTTCTCGTGCTGGGCCGCGTCCACCATGCGCGGCGTGAGGATGCAGGCCGAGCAGTCGATGGTGGGGAAGGTCTTGTCCAGCCGGGCCATGGTGCCGCCGATGGTGGTCTCGCGTTCCACGATGGTGACTTTGAGGCCGGCGTCGGCCAGGTCGAGGGCCGTCTGGATGCCGGCCACTCCGCCCCCGATGACCAGGACGTCCTTGTTGACGTCGACCTCGTTGGAGTACAGGGGCTCCAGCAGCCGCACCTTGGCCACGGCCATCTTGATGATCTCGTAGGCCTTCTCGGTGGCCTTCTCGTAGTCGTCGTGGATCCAGGAACAGTGCTCGCGGATGTTGGCCATCTCGAAGAGGTAGGGGTTCAGACCGGCCCCCTCCACGCAGCGCCGGAAGGTCACCTCGTGCATGTGCGGAGAGCAGGCGGCCACCACTACGCGGGTGAGGCCCTTCTCCTTGATGGCCTTCTGGATGGCCGCCTGTCCGGGCTCGGAGCAGGTGTAGATGAGGTCCTCGGTGTGGACCACATCCTTGAGCTCGGCGGCCCGGGCGGCGATGCCCCTGCTGTCGACGGTGCCCGCGATGTTGGTGCCGCAGTGGCAGACGAAGACTCCGATCCTCATGAGGCCGCCTCCGCGCTCTCGGTCTCTTTCTCGGCCTTGGCCTTGGCCTTGGCTGCCTTCTCCGCCGCCTTACGCTCCGCCTGCGCCTTCAATTCGGCGGCTTGGGTGACGGCCCGTTGCACCAGCGGCCGCGGGTCCACGGCGTGCTTGCCCAACATCATCTCCTCGGCGGTGAAGCCCAGGGCCAGGCCGATCACCTGGGTAAGGTAGAGCACCGGCACCGAGAAACTCGTGCCGCAGGCACTGTTGACCTGGGCCTGGCGCAGATCCAGGTTCTGGTGGCAGAGCGGGCAGGCGGTGACGATGGCGTCGGCCCCGGCGTGCAGGGCCTGCTCCAGTATCTTGCGGGTGAGCACCTGCTGGATGACCTTCTTCGGTACGCCCACACTGGCCCCGCAGCACTCCGTCTTGTAGTTCCACCACTTGACCTCGGCGCCGGCGGCGGCCAGAAGCTGGTCCATCTTCATGGGCTGCTCGTTGTCGCACTCCCCGGTGAGGTCGGAGGGGCGACCGAGCAGGCAGCCGTAGTAGGGCACCACCTTGAGCTGGGAGAGGTCGGTCTTCACCAGCCCGGCGATCGTCTCCAGGCCGACCTTGTCCACCAGCAGCTCGGGCAGGTTGTAGACGCGCACATGGCCGGTGTAGGGCGCGTCCATGATGGCGTTCACCTCGGCGCGCAGGGCGTCGTCGGCGTGCACCTCGACCTCGGCGTTCTTCTCCCGCTGATAGCAGGCCGGACAGGGCGCCACCATCTCCTGCGCGACCAGGGCGGCCTGGCGTAGGTTGCGGGTAGCCAGAGCCTGGGCCAGCAGGTGGTCGGTCATGTGAGCCGGGGAGGCGCCACAGCAGGTCCAGTCGGGCACCACCTCGAGATCGAGGCCCAGGGCCGCGAGAACGGTGCGCGTCGCGCTGTCGAACTCCATCGCCGAGTGCCGCAGAGAACACCCGGGATAGTAGGCTAGCCGTGCCATTTCGCCTTCTCCATCGCTTTGCGGTAGATGCGGCCGACTTCGTCGGCCCCCTTGGCCTTCCTCGGAACGATCTCGATCTTGCCCTTGGAGAGCATGGGCATGCCGAGATCGGCGTCGTTCATGGGCTTGCGGGCGGCCATGTTGAAACGCACCAGAAACGTGGCCTCGGTCAGACGCCCGTACTTGGCGATGTTCTCCAGGAACAGCCGGTTGAAGGTGCGCGCGTGCTCGGGCACGTCCAGATTCCGGGCCGCGGCGATGGTCTTGAGATCCTCGAAGATGCCCGCGATGTCGATGTTGCGGGGGCAGCGGGCCGTACAGGTGAGACACTGGATGCAGTTCTGCACCGCCGAAGACTTCAGCACCTCGTCCACCAGCCCGACCTGCAGCATCCTCATGACCTGATTGGGAGCGTAGTCGAAGGTGAAGGCCGCCGGGCAGCCCGCCGAGCAGTTGCCGCACTGATAACAAG
>JAMDDA010000061.1 GCA_023488925.1 Actinomycetota bacterium | reverse complement strand
GCAGATGGCGTCGGCCGGGTTACCCATGGCCAGGCTGACCACCGTCGTCACCGGAATCCCTTCGGCTTTGAGTTTCTCGGCCGTGTCGTTACACGCCGCCTCGGCTGCGCGCTTGGCGTCTTCTTCAATGCCTTCGGCTCCCACCGCTCCCAGATGCAGACCTCCGTACAGGGGGTGGATGACGGCCACGCTCAGCACTTCCACCTCGGCCTGCATGTGCTTCGCGAGCATGGCGGTCTGAGCGGCCGCATGGAGGGCGTGGTCCGATCCGTCTGTCGCCAGCAAGATCTTCTTGTACGGCATCTCGTCTCCCTTCGCAGGCGAAGGGTGGCGGAGCGCTCCGGCCCCGCCACCGCTGAACTCAAAGGCCCCTACTCCGCCGCCCGGACCAACCGGCCCATGACCTCGAACCGGTCAGGAGCCTTCGCCCGGATGTACAGCGCGAAGGCCATGCCCACCAGGAAGAAGCCGAGCACCAGGTATGGGAACCACACATAGGCGGTGCCGGGAGCCGCTGTCACGATGAACTCGTAGATAGCGATCACGAACACGGCCGAGCTCACCACCGGAGCGATCAAGTGCCGGAAGATGTTGAAGCTCTCCCGCTCCATCATCGTGAAGTAGCGAATCACCGCCAGGTTGCAGAGTACGAATACGCCCATGAACCCATATGTCCCGATCTGGGCCAGATAGTAGTACATGTCCAGACCCGAGACTCCCGCGGCCAGAAAACCCACCAGAAGTATGGTGGTCAGAATGGACTGGCCGTGAATAGCCATGTGCGGCGACTGGGTGGACTTGGATGTCCTTCCGAAGATGCGGGGCAGAATGCCCTCCCGCCCCATGGCGTAGAAATAGCGCACCATGGCGTTGTGGAAGGCGAGGCCGCACGCGAAGGAACCGGTGAGGATGGTGATTTCCATCGGCAACTTGGTGAACTTGGCGAATTGGTCGGCCAGGACGAAGTAGGCGTCGTCCGGATGGCCCCCGAACCCGTCGACGGCATTGGCCACGCCGTAGCCGATCGTCGCCGAATAGGTGACGAAGATGTAGAAGACCCCCAGCATAATCACCGAAAGGTACAGGGCCCGGGGCACGTTCTTGCGCGGGTCGCGGGACTCTTCCGCGTAATTGGCCGCCGCTTCGAACCCGATCCAGGACCACACCCCGATGGTCAGGGCAAATCCGAAGCCACCGAAGCCTCCCACCGCTTTGAAGGGGTTGAACGGCGCCAGACTGTGGCCGGCGACACCACCCTTGAAGAAGATGACCAGCGACAAGATCCCGAGAGACAAGACCTCGATGATCATGAGGAAACCCAAGATGTTGGTGGAGAAGTGGATGCCGCGCAGCGACACGAACCAGCCGAGGGAAATAGCCACCGCGGCGAGGATCCACCAGGGAAGCTCCGGCCCTCCCCACGCCGCGATCTGGTTGGCGCTGAAAACGCCGAACGCGGCCACGAGAGCGGCCTCGAACATGGAATACCCGATCATCATCATCCACCCGGAGGCAAAACCCCAGGTCCGGCCCAGGCCGTGCGAGATGAAGCTATAGAAACCACCGGCCGCGGAGAAGCGCCGGGCAAAGTCCACCATGCCCACCGACAGCAATACCAGGCCGATCGTGGCGGTCAGGTAGACCAACGGTACGGTCGGGCCCGCGCTCTGCGCCGCGAAGGGTGTGTTGAACATCATCGCGGCGATCGGGGCTGCACCGGCCAGAGCCGCAAACAAGATGCCGCCAAGCCCGATCGCGTCTTTCTTGAGCTTGTCGACGCCGAGGGCGTCTTTGTCGTAGACAACGTCCTTCTCAGCCACCAGGAGCACTCCTTTCCCTTTGGGCTGCACGATTTCCGGGTGGGAGCGGCCGAAGCGACGACGTCACAGGGCCACGCCGTCCCACTCTTGAAATACGAGCCCTGGGACACCCGGCGGGATGCACGAACGAGCGCACCACCTACCGGCAATCCCAGGAGACGAAGACGCCTGCTCCTCTCGGGCCGAACGGAGCTGCACATACGCAACCCCTCGCTCCCGAGGAGCGGCCAACTGAAATCCCCCTTGTGCGACCCCCTATTCCCGCCCGAACCCCACGGGCCCCCGAATCGGTGGATCGTCTGATTCGACAGTCAACCATAGATCGGGGCAAGACGCAAGACGCGGGTTACGCGCCTCTGCACACCCGCCGCTGCTGCAGCCGGCGACAGCGACGGACGTCCTGTTCCGGGCGGCCGCCTAGCCCAGGCTCCCCCGCAGAGTCCCGAGACGACAGAGCCAACCGGTGACCAGCTCCCGGTCGGCCGCGGCCACGGTGCCGGTCAACAATGCGCGCAACATCGGTTGGATCGTCTCGAGCAGCAGGTGGTAACCGTCGTCCCGGGGTAGGGGCTCGTAGCCGACGATCTCCCGGCAGAGCTCCACGTCGGTGCGTACCTCGGCGAGGGCCTCGGGAGGCAAGAGGGCCGCCGCGGTCTGGAGATTGAGGAAGCGCTCCGCCCAGGCGAGATCCACGCCCAGCGCCCGGTAGTGCGCCAACATCCGTTCCAGCCCGTCCGAACCGAAGAGGGCGCGCACCCGGGCAAGAGCGCGGCCGGTCCCCAGAAACTCCGGCGGCAGACCGATGCTGTAGAGCGCCCCGGTGAAGCTGATGGCCCGGGGCAGGCTACGCGAGCAGGCAGGCCGAATCGAGGCGAGCTCTTGGCGCACACCCTCGTGACCCACCAGAGGGATCAGGGCTTCGGGCTCGGCGGCCGCCCGGGCGTACCCGGCGGGCCCCTTACGGGCCAGCCGATCCCGCCGAGCCGGGATCAGGTCGGAGAGAGGCACGACCAGGTCGAGAAGACGCTCGAACGTACGCAGATAGGGAATGGTGGCGACACCCACACAATCAGCCAGGAAGACCTGATCCTCGGGGGGCAGACGAGGCGGGCACGGCCCCCGGGCATCCAGGCGGTCGTGCAGCTTGGCGACGGCCGCCGCCGCTTCCTCGGTGTCGTAGCGGATGCCGCTCTGAACGGTCACGGTGCGCACGCCCGGGTAATCGGCCAACAGAGTGTCGATGCTGTCCAGCCGGACGCCGCCGCGGAAGGGCAGGTATCCCGCTCCGAGGATGGGCGCGGCCTCCAGGCCAAGCTCGTCGGCGACCGCGCAGATCTGGGCGACCCCCACTCCGGCCGCCAGCGCCGAGGCCAGGTGACCGTACGACAGGGCGGTATCGGAGCGACCCACCATCACGCGCAGGCGCCCCACCGAGAAACCCTCTCCGGCGCAGTCTTGGACATAGGCACGCAGCAGATCCCCCACGGAGAGCAGTTCCGGGGCTTCCTCCACCAAGGGGATGAGCTGGAGGGCATCGGGATCGTAGGGCAGGCGGAACTCCTTGTGCCCCAGGTAGATCACGTCGCGGATGCGGTCGCGCACCTTGACCAGGTCGCGGGCGCTGCGCACCATGGGGATGATGACCTCCGCGATGTGTGCCTCGGGTTCACGCTGCGAGGCCTGATAGGTGGCCTCGATGACACTCATGAGGGCCATCAGTTGCCGGAAGGCCGTCTCCTCGGTCGCGGAGGAGATGCGCGGGGTGATCCACACATCCCGGCCCGGCACGAGACCCCGGTCGAGCAGACCCTGGGCGATCTCGTTGGTCTGATGGTACGGAGTCATCTTCCCCTCGAAGTCGACCATCACCTCGTCGATACCCAGGCCCACGGGCGGACGAGTGAGCGCCGCCACCGCCTCGGCAGGCTCCTCCTGGATGGCGATATAACGGCCGGCCGAGTCGGGGTGCTGGGTCGCCATGGTCCGAGGCACCCATGGCCGCGCGCCCGCCCGCGCGTCCGGGCGCGCGGGCGTCTCCACGGACGAGGGTTCCCTCTTGTCGGCCGGTTGGTCGGACATCGTAGGCACCGCAGGCTCCCTCCCCGGATGTCGGAATGGCCTCGTATGATACAGGCTCCGCCGGGCCGGCGGGACACAGCCGCAGGCGGCGGGCTCCTCTCACCAGGCGAAGCCCGCCGCCGCGGCCTTCTCTCTGAAGCGGTTCTCGAGAACACGGAGATTCCGCACGTAGCGGTCGTAGCCGGGGGCACTCCGCCCGTAATAGGCCGCGGC
>JAMDDA010000048.1 GCA_023488925.1 Actinomycetota bacterium | reverse complement strand
TTCCACACCGAGATCGTGACCACCTCGCCCAAGGCGAAGATCGAGGGCGCCACCCACATCGAGTTCGACGAGCACCGCGCGTTGACCCTCGCCAAGGAGATCGTGCGCCGGGCCATCGACAACTACCCGAACCGCGACCGCAGCAAGGTGCACATCCCGCAGGAGAAATCGGCCGTGATCGCCGGGTTCAGCCACGAGTACATCCGCTACATGCTCGGCGGTCGCTTCCGCGGCAGCTTCACCCCGCTGAACGACAACATCGTCAACGGCAAGATCCAAGGGGTGGCCGCCCTCGTAGGCTGCAACAACCCGCGGGTGACCCAGGACGAAAACATCGTCAACCTGGTGCGCAGCTTCATAGAGAACGACGTGCTGGTGGTGGTCACGGGCTGCGCGGCGGGCGGCGCCGGCAAGTACGGCTTCCTCACGCCGGAGATGTTCCAGAACGCCGGGCCCGGCCTCTCCGAAGTGGCCGAGACCACGGGCATGCCCCCGGTGCTGCATCTGGGGAGCTGCGTGGACAACAGCCGCATCCTCACGGTGCTCGCCGAGATCGTGGAGACCGGGGGCTTGGGCGACGACATCGACCAGGTGCCGGCCGTGGGTATCGCCCCCGAGTACTACTGCGAGAAGGCTCTGGAGATCGGCACGTACGTGGCGGCCTCGGGCACCCTCACCATCATGGGCGGGGTCGCGAGCCCGGTCTCGGCCTCCAGCGTGGTCACCCGCCTGCACACCGACGACTGGGAGCGCAAGTTCGGCGGGCGCCTGGAGTTCATCGAACGCTGGCAGGACATCTTCGCCCGGAGCATGGAGTGGATCGGCCGGAAGCGCGAGGCCCTCGGCATCCACGAAGCCCGGGAGCGGGTGCTCTACGACATGGCCGACCGGCGCGGGTAAAGCTCGAAGCCGTGCGGCCCCAGCGCGGCTTCGAGCCCCCGGACTTGCCGTGCGCAGTCGGAACAGAAGTCGGCTTCCGCCTCCCGAGGGGTGCCGTCGCACGGACGAGACAGCAGCCGGCTCGGGGCGGACGCGCGACCCGCGGGAAGACGGTCAGGGGCGACCTCCGCCGCACCCGTCCCGCCGCACCCGTCCGCCCTCGCGGAACATGTTGGGGCTCAGGCTCACGGAGGATTGGTTCCCAGCACCCGTCGTCGGGAGGATTGCCATGACTGGCTGCCCTGGCGTAGTCGAGCCCGGAGAGGCAAGCGGTCTCCCCCGGAAGAGCGGCCAATTCTTCGGCGTTGACACCGACGTTTCCAGCGTCTAGGGTATTTGGCGTGTTTGTCGCTGGGACCCACTCCAAGCGGCGACGACAGGGGGTATCCCACTTGACCCGCGCGAATTGTCCGCCCCGGCCCAGGAGGTCTGCGCGCGGGAGGAAAGGAGTTGCCATCGGGAGCCATTTACAAGTCAACGGATGATCACTGGGGCACGAGGGGGGATAACGATGAAGCATCGCTTTCTGCATAACAAGAAAGCATTGGCTCTAATGACCGTGGCTGTTTTTCTGATTCTCATCGCCACAGCATCTGCCAGTCCGACGACTTTCCCCGACGTAGTCGGACACTGGGCGCAGTCTGCCATCGAAAAAATCGCCGATCTCGGGCTCATCCACGGGCACGCTGACGGCAAGTTCGGACCGGACGAGTATGTCACCCGGGCCCAATTGGCCACCATCCTCGCAAACGACATCGACCAGCGGGCGGCGGCGACCAACACTCTCATCGACGACAAGATGAACACCGTCGATCGCAGTCTTGCTCTGTGGAACATCCAGCCCGGCTTGGGCACGGTTATGATCGAGTACGGCAATCGCCTGGCCCGCCTGTACTTCGCGGCGAAGGCCGGCAACTGGGACATGGCCGCGTACCAGCTCGACGAGATGTTCGAGATTCAAGAAGTGGGTGAAGTGACCCGTCCAGGGCGTGCCCCCATGCTGAAGGCATTCGAGGATACCTACGGCCCGGCCGTGGACGCGGCGATCGCGGCAAAAGACACGGCAGCCTTTGATACGGCCTTCAACAACATGATCAGTGGCTGTAACAACTGCCACGCCGCCTCGTCCAGCGGGGAATGGAACTCGTATCAGTTCGTCCATATCCAGGTCCCCACGACGGATCCGGCCGACTACATCGACTGGGCCGCCCCGGGCATGGGCACGGGCAACAAGAAGTAACGACTTTCCAGCCTCGGGGCGGCGGGGATCCGCCGCCCCGAGACCACCCGTCGGCCTGCTCACCCACTTCCACCGCCCTACCGCCCCCTTCTCCGAAGTCGACGCCGCCTTCAGCGCCTTCCTCGCAGAACAACGACCGCGCCCGCGCTCTGCGCCACCGCAGTCAACCTGTGGGGGGCCCGCTACTTGCGTTCGAGGAGCCCGAGAACGGGGTTCATGACCGCCGGCTCGAGCCGATCACCGGCTCCCGCTGGACCGGGAGCAGGGCCGCCAGCTCGTTGAAAGTTGTGAGGGCCAGCCGGGTGCGTGCACCCGGCTGGCCCTCGGCTGCGCCCTGCGATATACTCCCTGCGTCCGACCACATCAGGCCACTTGGCCAGAAAGATCCCCCGCAAGCGACCAAAATGGGCGATCCCTTCCCGGGAACGGCCGCAGAAGGGAGGTCTCATGACCAAGGTCATGACCAAGGTGCGGTACCTCACGCGCCTCGACCAGATCCCCCACCTGACCGCCGCAGAGAAAGCGGAGCTCCAACCCGTCGTGGCACACTACGCATTCCGGGTGAACAGCTACTATTCCGGGCTCATCGACTGGAGCGACCGGGAGGACCCGATCCGGCGGCTGGTCATACCCGACGTGGCCGAGCTCGACCCCTGGGGCCGGCTCGACCCCTCCGACGAGCGGGCCTACGCCAAGGTCCCCGGGCTCGAGCACAAGTACGAGTTCACCGCGCTGCTCCTGGTCAACGACATCTGCGGCAGCTTCTGCCGCTTCTGCTTCCGCAAGCGCCTCTTCATGAACGAGAACGTGGAAGTCGTGCGTGATGTAGCCCCCGGTCTGGCCTACATCCGCGAACATCCGCAGATCAACAACGTGCTCCTCACCGGGGGCGATCCCCTGCTGCTGTCCACGAAGCGCATCCGCCACATTCTCTCCGAGCTCCGGCGGATCGACCACGTGCACATAGTCCGCATCGGCAGCAAGATGCCGGCCTTCAACCCGTTCCGCATACTCAACGACCCGGAGCTCGTGCGCACTTTGGGCGAGTTCAGCCGGGACGACAAGAGAATCTATCTGATGGTGCACTACAACCATCCGCGCGAGCTGACCACCGAGGCCGTCGCCGCGCTCGATCAGCTGCAGAGGGCGGGCGTGGTCATCTGCAACCAGACACCGTTGCTCCGGGGGATAAACGACGATCCCGCGGTGCTCGGAGAGCTCTTCAACACGCTTTCCTACGTCGGTGCGCCGCCCTATTACGTGTTCATCGGCCGGCCGACCAGGGGCAACCGACACTTCGCGGTACCTGTCGAGGAGGCCTTCGCGATCTTCGAGCAAGCCCGCATGCGCTGCTCCGGGCTGGCCAAGCGGGCCCGGCTGGTCATGTCACACTCGACGGGGAAAATCGAGATCGTGGGGCTCACCGACACCCAGATCTACTTCCGCTACCACCGGGCCGCCGATCCCCAGGAGAAGGCCCGTTTCATGGTCTGCGAGCGCAACCCTGAGGCCCACTGGTTCGACGACTACGTGCAGATCACGAAGGACCACTCGGTGGAGAACCCTTTCCGGATCCACGGGCCCCGGCAGGCGCAGGGAAACCCTGCTTCAGACAGCGTCTGAGACGCCGCCCGCCGTCGACGGGAGCCAGCGCGACGAGGTGGTCTCCGGCTTCCAGTCGCGTCCAGCCGCGGGGCACGATCCGCAATCCCCGCCGGTGGATGGAGATGATGAGGCACTCCGGGGGAAGCTCGAGTTCGCTCAAGGTGCGGCCCACGGCGCCATCTCCGGCTTCCAGGTCGAACTCCACGACACGCGAGCTCGTGGCGTGCTCCACCCGGAGTCGGTCCAGCCGGTGCTCCTGAGCGTCGACCCGGGCAAGGGCGCCGCTGTACGCGCGTATGATGTCGCCGCGCCGGAGGAGGCCGAGCAACCGCCGGGGATGTTCCCGCTCCAC
>JAMDDA010000078.1 GCA_023488925.1 Actinomycetota bacterium | reverse complement strand
CCCAACTACGCCGACAAGGCCGCCCACGGCACGTCGTCCGCCGTCAAGTGGGCCGATGAGATGGGCATTCTTGCCAGCTACAACTACGAGCGGCCCCGCTTCGCGGGGGCCGCCGCCATAGACGGCACGAACATGAGCCGCTACGTGGAGCGGGTGCGGGCCTGCCCGCACTGCCCCGTGCACTGCAAGGCCGAGGTGCGCCTGCAGTCCGGGCGCTACGCCGGCCTCGAGGGCGAGCGGCCCGATTTCGAGCCGATCGTGTCCTGGGGAGCCAAGAGCGGACTCGCCGATCCGGAGGCGGTCATCTACATCCACCACCTCTGTGATCTCTTGGGCATCGACTCCGTCTCGGCGGGCAACGCGGTGGCCTTCGCTCTGGAGCTTTACGAGAAGGGCATCCTCACCCCGGAGGACACCGGTGGGCTCGAGCTCGAGTGGGGTGACGTGGGCGCGATGGAGACCCTGGTGCGGCAGATGGGCGCCAACGAGGGCTTCGGCGCCGTGCTGGGTCGCGGTGTGCGCGAGGCGGCACGTCTCCTCGGCCGCGGCGCCGAGCGCTATGCCTACCACGTGAAAGGCTTGGAGCTGACCGCCTTCGACCCGCGTGGGGCCCAGGCGACCGGTCTCGGCTACGCCGTCTCCAACCGGGGCGGTGATTTCACCAGCGTCTACGCCCGGCACGAATGGAGCCTGACGCCCGCGGAAGCCCGCGCCCTTTACGGGGACGAGCGCGCCGCCGACCGTACCTCGCCGGTGGGCAAGGCACTGATGGTCAAGCGCGGCATGGTTGTTTGCGCCGTGCTCGACTCGATCGGCCTGTGCAAGATCCCGGCGCTCACTCTGGTCAACGAGTACGACTTGGGGCATGAAGCCGAGCTCGTGAGCGCTGTGGCCGGGATGTCTGTGACCCCCGCAGATCTTTTCACGATGGGGGAGCGCATCCTGAACATCGAGCGCCTTTTCAACATCCGCTTCGGGGCCGGCGCGGAAGACGACGCGCTCCCCGCCGTCTTTCTCCACGAGCCTCTGGGCGAGGGGCCGGCCGTGGGGGCCACGGTCGCCCTCGACACGATGCTGCGCGAGTTCTACGCGGCCATGGGGTGGTCGGACGAGGGCCGGCCTTCGCCGGCCCGCCTGCGGCAGCTCGCTCTCGATGAATTCTTGATAGGAATGGAGAGAACCGCGTGATGACAGACATCCTGGTCGGGCAACGGGGGGTGCGGTTCCAGAAGCTCACCACCGAGCAGTGCCGCGCCATCCACGACGCGAGCGTGCGGTTGTTGGAGTCGGTGGGCGTGGAGGTGCATCACGAGCGGGCCCTCGGTATCTTGCGGAAAGCCGGGGCCACGATCGAGGGGACCCGGGTGCGCGTACCCCGGGAGATGGTCGATTGGGCTCTGCAGGTCTCCCCGAACGGATTCACCTTGTACTCCCGCGACGGGGAGCCGGTGATGCCGGTGACCGGCACGAATGTGTTCTTTGGCAACGGCTCGGAGACACCCAACATTCTCGATCACCGTACCGGTGAGCGCCGTCAGGGCACCTTGGCCGACGTGGCCGAGGGAGCTCGGGTGGTCGACGCCCTGCCGAACATCGACTTCCTCATGTCGCTCTTCGTGCCCTGGGACCTCGCGCCCCAGGTGGCCTACCTCGAGCAGTTCAAGGCCATGCTCCGGAACTCCACCAAACCCACCCTTTTCCTGAGCCCGAGCAGTGAGGACATCCGGGCGATGGTGGCCATGCTCGAGGTGGTTGCCGGGGGGGAGCGGGCCCTGCGGGAGAAACACCGGGGCTTGTGCTATATCAATGTCACCCACCCTTTCCGCCACGAGTTCGCAGACGTGGAGAAGCTCATGTTCGTGGCCGAGAAGGGCGTGCCCTACACGTACAACCCTACCGTGCTTCGGGGGGCGAGCGGGCCTATCACCCAGGCGGGGGCCATGGCCGTGGGCAACATGGGCGAGCTGTTCGGGCTGGTGCTGAGTCAGCTGGTGAACGAAGGCTGCCCTGCGGCTCTTTCCGGCGGCACGGCCGACAAGCTCGACATGCGTAGCATGATCGACATCTATTCGGCCCCCGAGAACCGGGTGGCCTTTGCAGAGATGGCCCGCTTCTACGACAAGCCGCACTTCGGTCTGGGCGGCGGCTCCGACAGCAAGCTGGTGGACGAGCAGTCGGCCGCCGAGGCCAGCCTCTCCCTGTTCGCCGAGGCACTCGCCGGCTCCAACCTCGTCCATGACGTGGGGTACATGGAGTCGGGCATGTCGAACTCTCTGGCGCAGATCGTTATCTGCGACGAGGTCATCGGGTGGATTCGGCGGTTCATGGAACCACTGGTGGTAGACGAAGAGACGCTCGCCCTCGACCTCATCGAGCGGGTGGCGCCTCTGGGCGACTACCTGGGCGAAGACCACACCCTGGCCCACTTCCACGAGGACTGGTATCCGCGGCTCTTCGACCAGAGCCGCTACGACAAGTGGGTCAAGGGGGGCGCGCGGAATCTCGGTCGGAAGGCGACCGCCCGGGTGAACGAGCTGCTCGCTGCGCACGAGGTCAAGGATCTGGACGCCGCGGCGGTGGAGCAGATCGAGGCCATCATCGCTGCTCGGGCTGCGCAGAGCGGAGACGCGCCGGACGACCCGAGAAGAAAGAGAAAAGGAGCATCATCGTGAAAGAATTGCGGAACGCCTCCCGTGTGGGACGCTTGCGCTTCCTCACCGAGGAGAACAAGCGCGACATCTACTTGGCCGCTCTCGCCGTGCTGGGGGACGTGGGCATGAAGGTCTACCACGACGAGGCCAAAGCCATGCTCGTGGAAGCCGGCTGCACGGTCACGCCCGCCGACCGGGTGCTGGTGCCCCGGCACCTGGTGGAACGGGCCCGCCTGAGCGTGCCCCCCGTGGTGACCGTGTACGATCGGGGTGGTGAGCCCGCCATGGAGCTGGGCGGGTATAACACCTACTTCGGCACCGGGTCCGACCTCATGTCCACCTATGACCTGGAGACCGGTGTGCACCGGCCGAGCGTGCTGGAAGACGTGAAGCGCGCCGCCCGCCTGTGCGACGCTCTGCCCCACATAGACTTCATCATGTCCTCGGCGCACCCCACGGACGTCAACCCCCACCACGCCTATCTCCTGAGCTTCCAAGCCATGATGGAGAACAGCACCAAGCCGCTGGTCGTGACCGCCGAGAACGCCGGAGACCTCGCGGTGATGATCGCCGTCGCCGCCGAGCTGCGCGGAGGGCTCGAGGCGCTGGGCAAGAAGCCCTACTTCGTGGTTTACAACGAGCCGATAAGCCCCCTGGAGCATCCGGTGGAGAGCGTGGACAAGCTGCTCCTGTGTGCCGACACGGGCGTGCCCTCCATCTATTCGCCGGCCCCCCTGGCCGGCGCCACCGCCCCCATCACCGTCGCCGGGCACACCGCCCAAGGGGTGGCCGAGTCTCTGTTCGGCTTGGTGATCCATCAGCTGCGTCGTCCGGGCGCACCGTTCCTCTTCGGCATCGGTCCGGCCGTGCTCGACCTGGTGACCGCCCAGTCGAGCTACAACGCCGTCGAGTACCTGATGACCTACATGTGCGCCGTGGAGATGGCCAAGTGGCTGGACATCCCCAACTGGGGCTATGCCGGCACCAGTGATTCCCAGCTGCTCGACGCCCAGGCGGGCTTGGAGGCGGCCGAACTGACCTTGCTGGCCATGCAGGCCGGATCCAACTTGAATCATGACGTGGGCTACCTGGATTTCGGTCTCACCTGCTCCCTGGAAGAGATCGTGGTGGTCGACGAGTTCATCGCCATGAACCGCCGCCTGTTGCGCGGCATCGAGGTCGATCGGGATACCCTGGCCGTGGAGGCCATCGCCGAAGCCGGGCCGGGGGGCCACTACATGACCAGCGAGCACACGTACCGCTACATGCGCGTGGCCCAATGGCGCCCCAGCCTCCTGAACCGGCGGGGACGCGAGAAATGGCTGGCGGAGGGCGGCCTCGATCTTGCGGCCAAAGCCCGGCAGAAAGCCCTCGATCTGTTGGCCGGACACCAGGTACCGGGCCTGCCGGCGGCCGTGGCGGCCAAGGCCGAGGAGCTTATCGGAGCCTTCACCGGCACATCCGCCTGAGGACGGAGAAGATGAAGAGCGTCGTCATCGATGGC
>JAMDDA010000221.1 GCA_023488925.1 Actinomycetota bacterium | reverse complement strand
GGCGCGGTGACGGCTCCTCCGGCGTATGCGTCCATTGCGCGCAGGAAGTTCTTGTAGACGTTCTGCTGCTCGTAGAGAATGCGGTCGCGGCCGAGACTCCACCATTCGGCCGGGGTGAAGTAGGCCGAGACTTCCGCCTCCGCGCCGCTGCGACCTGCCCACTGGATGAGGTGCAGGTTGTCCGACTGGAGCAGCCACGAAGCCAGGTCGAGGAGGGCGGCGTTCCTGGTGAGCTTGGCCTTGTTCAACACGGAGTGCATGAGGCGGAAGACGGCCTGCTGCGAAGGGTTGCCCAAGAAGAACTCCATACCCCCCGAGCCGGCCCAGGTGGTGCCGAACTCCGGCAGGGGCAGATCGTGGGCGCCCGCGCCGAAGCGGTCGACGGCTTCACCGGGCAACAGTGGTTCCACGCCCACGCGCGCGAGCGCGTTGGCGAGCTCGCCCATGAACCAGAAGATACCGGTGTCCTTGCTGTGGTGCTCCCCGAAGGTCTCGTAGTCCCAGCCGATGAAGACGAGGTCACCCTCCGCTGCGCGCAGGTTGCGGGCATAGGTGTCGGCGGTCAGCGGATAGCCGGACCAGGTGCGGTTGCTGAACCGGTAGCCCACGTCGTCGGAGAGCTCGGGGTGACGGCAGAGCAGCTTCAGGGAAGCTCCGGCGTAGGAGTAGACGTGGGTCGGTCGCCGCCACTCCATGACCCAGGGGCGCCCGTCCATGAGCGCGCCGTCGTACCCGGCTCCGGCCAGGGCGAAGTAGACCTCGTTGTTCATCGCCATCTCGGTGGTGTCGGTTACGCGGATTTCCTTGCCGAAGAACTCCTCGGCATAGGCTTTGCCCTGCAGCATCTGGCGAGCGAAGAGCTCGATGTCGAGGGCGAAGGCGAAGCTGTGATAGGGTTCCACCCCTACCAGCTCGCAGTTCTCGTGGGCCACCAGGCGGCGGAAGCGGTTCGCCAGCCGCCGGTCCCAGGAGCGCAGCTGCCGGAGGAAGCTCATCGAGAAGCCCAGGCCCAGCTTGAAGTGGTTGTCGAGCATGCTCTGAAACATCGCCGTGGCCGGGTAGTAGCACCAGCGGGCCACCTTCTCGAAGTAGCGGCGGTCCATGGCCTCGTCGAACAGGTACGAGGCCATGTCTCGGGGTCGGGTTCCCGGCGGGATGGGTCGGGCCGGGAGCAAGAGCCGGCGCGGCTGGTGTACGACGCAGTAAGTCACGAGGTGCCGAGCCACCGCGCCTGCACCTCAGGCGCCAGGGCCGGCCGGCCGGCCGACGTCCCCCGGCGGCGGGTCCACCGCTTTCGCTGCGGGGCCGGGTCGGGGGCCGCCCGGTTCCACGGCCTGTGGTCCTACCGCCAGCCCGCCGTACGCGCCGGCGTTGTCGTCGCCCATTCCCCGCGCGGTCGCGGAGGGCGCGCGCACGTTCTGGCGCAGCGCTACGTACTTCAGCCGGCCGAGGAGCGCGTCTTCGATGATCGTGGACCAGACGAAGCTCCGGGCGGTGGCCTGGGCCTCCTTACGCATCCGGTCGGCGACCGCGGGATGCTCGCGCAGGTATTGCAGGGCGATGGAGATCTCCGTCGGGTCGTCGGAGTCGAGGACGACCGCGTTCAAGTAGGGGACGGCGTAATCCTCACCTGTGGAGCCCACAAAGGCCACGCCCCCGGCGGCCATCACCTCTAGCCCCACCAGGCCGAAAGGCTCGTGGCCCGAGTTGGCCAGGACGGCATCGGCCGCCGTGTAGAAGTGCGAGATGAGCTCGTCGCTCATGAACGTCTGCACGTTGTAGATGTCGGCTTGGGGCAGCTCGGCCAGAGCGGCCACGGCTTCGCGCGTATCCCGGGGCAGCTTCACGTCGAGGATCCGCAGGCCGAGTACGTGGGCGTTGTGCAGCACTTCCAGCGCGTGAGGCTCGATGCCTCCCCGCACCACCATGGTGACGTCGTGTCCGCGGTGGCGCTCCAAGGCAAGCGCTTCGACGGCCATGTTCCAGCGTTTGTCCGGGCTCCAGCGGCCGAGTTTGAAAAGGAGCGTTTCACTGCCCACCGCACGGCGCAGGCGGGCCACGGCCGGTGGCGGGGTCCGCCGGATGCGGGCGGCCGGGATACCGTTCGGTATGACTATGGGGTTGACTCCTCGACCCCACATGATGTGCTTCATGTAGCGGGAGACGGTGGTGATCTGGCTGCAGAAATCGAGGCGGCGCCAGTCGATGCGATCGAAGCCCATGATGTTGTTCGCGTTCCACAAGATGATGGCCCGGTCGCGCAGGCCGGCGGCCCAGAGGTGGTCGGAGAGCAGACAGGTGGCATAGGCCGTTTGCCACTCTTCGGCCATGACGGCGGTGATCATCCCCCGCTCGGCGGCCGGGCGGACCAGCTCGGAGGTCACGAAGCCGGGCACGCTGGCGTTCCAGTCAACCAACTTCGGTTCCTCCCCGTGGTAGACCCCGTCCCGGTAGTGTGCCGAGAGCCATTGACACCAGCGGTGGACGGTGAAGTTTTCGTGGAGCTGGGAACGAGGAGGCATGTCCGGGTCGCCGACGAAGACCAGGTGCGTGGTGAATCCTTGGCGTGCCAGCTCCAGGCCCAGCTCCTTCATGCGCACGCCGAGACCTCCCGCGGTGGCGTATTGGTCTGGGCCCTCGAACGACAGAAGGACGAATTGCAGGGTCTCGGGGGTGAACTCGGGGAGGGGCAACATCGTGTCTCCGTCGGTGGTTGTGCGCTGGTCGGTACTGACACTACCCGGTGGCCGGCCGAGCGAATCCTTGCGCACGGCGACCGGCCCGGTGGTCCCTTGCTCCGAGGCAGCCCGAGCCGACCGGCTACGGAGGCACCCTCTCCCTGGTGCGACTGAATCGAGCTGTGCGGACAAGCTCCACCTGGGGTTATTGATTGTGTTGTTAGTTCTCGCATTCACATTTTAATACTGGACGTTGTACGGGAGTTTTTGGTGGGTTGCTTCTTGACGAGAGACGTTCAACTGGGATACGTTGTTGCTCCATTCGCCACTCAGGCTAAAAAAGGGGGAATTCATGGCGACGAAGTACGTGTTGCCGGAAGACCGGATGCCGACGTCCTGGTACAACCTCATTCCGGACCTTCCCGCACCTCCACCGCCCGCGCTTCATCCGGGTACCTTGCAGCCCCTGGGGCCGGACGACCTCGCTCCGCTCTTCCCGATGGCGCTGATCATGCAGGAGGTCTCCAGCGAGCCGTACATCGAGATCCCCGAAGAGGTTCAGGAGATCTACAAACTCTGGCGTCCCACCCCCCTGCTTCGGGCGAGGCGTTGGGAGAAGGCCCTGGGTACTCCGGCCAAGATCTACTTCAAGTATGAGGGCGTGAGCCCGGCCGGCTCGCACAAGCCGAACACCTCGGTACCGCAGGCCTACTACAACAAGAAGGATGGCACCAAGCGCCTGACCACCGAGACCGGCGCCGGCCAGTGGGGATCGTCGTTGGCCCTGGCCACGGCCCTTTTCGGCCTGGAATGCTTGGTCTACATGGTCAAGGTCTCGTACTACCAGAAGCCCTACCGGCGGAGCATGATGGCCACCTGGGGCGCAACCTGCATCCCCAGCCCGTCGGATACCACCGAGTCGGGCAAGACCATGCTGGCGGCCGACCCCGACACCACGGGCAGCCTGGGCATGGCGATCAGCGAGGCGGTGGAAGTCGCGGCCAAGAACGACGACACCCACTACTCCCTGGGAAGCGTGCTCAACCACGTGTTGCTCCACCAGACGATCATCGGGCAAGAGGCACTGGTGCAGATGGAGGACGCCGGTGACTACCCCGACATCGTCATCGGCTGCGCCGGCGGCGGCTCGAACTTCGCCGGCCTGGCCTTCCCCTTCCTCGGCGAAAACCTGAAGAAGGGCAAGAAGACCCGCATCATCGCCGTAGAGCCGGCCGCGTGCCCCACGTTGACCAAGGGCGTCTATGCGTATGACTTCGGTGACACGGCGGGTCTTACGCCGCTGCTCAAGATGCACACGCTGGGCCACGACTTCGTGCCGGCCGGCATCCACGCCGGCGGTCTGCGCTACCACGGCATGGCCCCGCTGGTCTCGCACGCCTACGACCATGGGCTCATCGAGGCCCAGGCGTATCCGCAGAACGCCTGCTTCTCGGCGGCCATAAGCTTCACCCGCAGCGAGGGCATCATCCCGGCCCCGGAGAGCTCGCATGCTCTGGCGGCGGCGGTGGCGGAAGGTCC
>JAMDDA010000008.1 GCA_023488925.1 Actinomycetota bacterium | reverse complement strand
GCACGCGGGCGTAGAGGGCGGGTTCCTTGAACTCCCGGTGGGCAGTGGAGAGCACCAGGCAGTCGTGGCGGGCAAACTCCTCCGCGCGGATAGGCACCGAGCGCAGGCCCAAGGCGTGCCGGCGGGTTTCCGGGGTCTCCGGGAAGTAGGGGTCGCAGTAGGCTACTTCCGCCCCCCGCTCCTCGAGGCGCTCGAGGATCTCGTAGGAGGGGCTCTCGCGGTCGTCGTCGATGTCGGGCTTGTAGGCCAGGCCCAGCACGAGTACCCGCGCGCCCTTCAGGCTCTTCCCCTCCTCGTTCAGGGCCAGCCCCACCTTGTGCACCACCCAAGAAGGCATGCGGGTGTTCACCTCGCCGGCGAGAGCGATGAAGCGGGTCCATTCCCCCTGCTCGGCCGCCTTCCAGGAAAGGTAGAAGGGGTCCAAGGGGATGCAATGCCCGCCCAGGCCCGGCCCCGGGTAGAAGGCCTGAAAGCCAAAAGGCTTGGTCTTGGCCGCCTCGATCACCTCGAAGATATCGATGCCCATGGAGTCGAGGGTCATCTTGAGCTCGTTCACCAGGGCGATGTTCACCGAGCGGTATATGTTCTCGAGAAGCTTGGCGGCTTCGGCGACGCGGGAACTTGAAACCGGCACCACCTGCTCCACCGCGGCTCCGTAAAGGGCGCAGGCGACGGTGGTGGATTCCGGGTTCACCCCGCCCACCAACTTGGGGATGGTGCGGGTGGAGAAGTTCTCGTTCCCGGGGTCCTCCCGCTCAGGGGAGAAGGCGAGGAAGAAGTCCTGCGGGGTCGAAAGCCCGGAGCCCTCGAGGATGGGCTTGACCTCTTCGTCGGTGGTACCGGGGTAGGTGGTGCTCTCGAGCACCACGAGCTGCCCGGGCCGGAGCTGCGCCGCCACCTCCCGGGCGGTTTGGTGCACGAAGGAGAGGTCGGGCTCCCGGTGCCGCCCCAGGGGCGTGGGTACGCAGATGAGCACACAGTCGCACTCGGCCAGGTGCTGAAAGTCGGCAGTGGCCCAGAAGCGGGGACCGCCCCCCGGGTGCTCGCCCGCCCGGGCCGCCGCCACCCGCTCGGGGCCGATATGGCGGATGTAGCTTTCGCCTCGGTTGAGACGCTCCACCTTGTGCGGATCCACGTCGAACCCCACCACCGGGAAGCCCGTCTCGGCGAACACCAAGGCCAGCGGCAAGCCCACGTAGCCCTGGCCGATCACGCCGATGCGGGCCGTGCGGCTCTGGATGCGGCTGAAGAGGGCGGCGGTGGGGGAGGAGGCGCTCGGCGGAGAGGCCACGCCCGGTCCGACGACCACGCCCGGTGCGGCGGCCACGCCCGGTCCGACGGCCACGCCCGGTGCGACGGCCGCGCCCGGGGCGGAAGCTGCGCTCGGAGGGGAGGCCACGCCTGGGGTGGATGCGGCTGGTGACGGCCTGGTGTCGGCGTTGGTGATTTCCATGGCTCCGATCATAGCAGGGGACCGCTGCAAACGGAGTGGCTGCCGCAGGGGCGAGACGGAGGGTCGGAGGAGCGGCGGCCGCCGGTCGCAGGGACGGCGGTGGGGTGCCGGCCGAGCGAAACCGCCTGCTGAGCGGCCGGACTTCCGGCGACCGGGGGGAGGGGCTACAGAATGCCCGGCAGCGGAATCCCGAGGCGCATGTAGGAGGGGCACCTATGCAAGAGTGCTGTAACCCGGCGCATGCACGCCGGCCGCTCCGCTCCGAATCGCCTGGTCGGTCCGCAGGACACCTCCGTGACCTTGCTCACCCTCGAGCAGGCGGTCGTGGTGGCGGGAAAGCGTCTGAGGATCGAGTCTTTCGCGGTGGGTCCGCGAGCGTTGAAGACTTTCGCTCTCCCGGAACCACGAGCGTCATGCCGGGGAAGCGGCCGAGGTGCTTGGTGTCGAAGGTCGCGACAGACCCCCCGCGTGGTGCCGGGTCCAGGCGACCTCGTAGGCGTCGATGAAATCGACGTTCTTCTCCAAGTAGTCGAAAAGCGCCTCCACCACGAGGTCCAGGCCGGGGAGGTCCAGCCCCTCCATGGTGGCGACGGCGAGGGCCTGCCGGCGCACGTCATCCTTGGGGAGCCGATAGTAGGACTCCATGACCCACACGAGCTCTGCCAGCACCATGGTGTTGGTGACGAGCTGCAGGGCGGCCGGCGACGGCCTCACGGAGCAGCTCTTCGGCTGCCTCTGCTTGAGCGGGGATGTCGTTGGTGAGCCTACCTCGCGCGCAAACAGGCGGAGGGGAGGTCCACTCGGGAGGCCTCCGCTGCCTCGAGCGACATCCGGCCGACGTGGCCTACAAAGCCCTCCAGACTCCGCCTCATGAGACCTTGACGGCATAGGTGCTCACTTGACAGGACGTGGCCCAGCGGCGACCACGGTAGAACCATGGTCGTACGGTATGTACTGGACAAGCGTGGTACTACTGCGCTCACGGAGTCGATCATGCCCACATCCAAGGTGACCCGCAAGGGTCAGATCACCATCCCGCAAGAGATCCGCGAGGCTCTGGGCATCCGGGAGGGTGACGCGGTGCAGGTCTCACTCGAGGGGGAGCGGGTGGTGGTCCGCCGGATCGTTCCTTGGAGTGAGTTGGCGGGGTCGCTGCGGCACATGGCTCCCCTTGTGCCTGCCGCTGAAGACGCCCTGGAAGGAGCGATCGAAGGCGCCTGGGCGGCGGAGGCGATCGATCGTCCGGGCGACGATACACCGAGGTGAAGGGCGGGCCGCGGTGAGGGTCTATGTGGACACCGATGTAATCGTCCGCTTCGTGACGGGAGAGCCTCCAGAGCGCGCCGAAGCAGCCCGGCGGCTGTTTGCGGCGGCGGCTGATGGATCGGTTGAGCTCTTTGTGCCGGCCGTGGTCCTGGTGGAGGTAGGGTTCGTTCTCCTGCGCGTGCTGCGTATGGACCGAGAGGCCGCGGCTGCTCTCTTGGCCTCCCTGCCGCAGGCCCCGGGCGTCGTGCTGGAGCAACGCGAGGTCATGTGGAGGACGCTGGAGGTGTTCCAGGAGTGTCCGGTACCCTTGGTCGACGCGTATCTGGCGGCACATGCGCTGCTGCAAAGCAGACCATCGGGAACAAGCGGGGCGCCCGCCATCGCGAGCTTCGACCGGCACTTCGATGGTATCGCGGGTGTGCGTCGCGTGGCGCGAGTGGAGGAGCTGGAGGCGGAGCGGCAAGAGGAACCGTAGGTACGGCGGGATGCGGCCTGTGCCCCCTCCTGCCGGCCTCCGCTCGGTCACGCGGTGGCTCGAAATCCCCCGCGAGAATCAGTGCCCCAGAGCTTCCCGGACCTTGGCGGCCAGGGCGTCTCGCGAGAACGGCTTCTCGATGAACTGCACGCCCTCGTCCAGGACGCCCCGGTGGGCGATCACGTTGGCCGTGTAGCCGGACATGAACAGGCAGCGCATTCCCGGCATGAACGCCCGCAGCCGGTCGGCCAGGTCCCGGCCGTTCATCTCCGGCATGACCACGTCGGTGAGCAGCAGGTGGATCTCGCCGGGGTGCTCCCGGGCCAGCTGCAGGGCCTCGCCCGGCGTGCCCGCCGTCAGCACCGTGTAGCCCAGGCCGGTGAGGATGCGTCTGCCCAACTTCAGGATGGCCGGTTCGTCTTCCACCAGGAGCACCGTCTCCCCGTGGCCGGCCGTCTGCGGGACCGGGCGGGCGGCCACGCTCTTCCCCGCTTCTTTCAGCGAACGGGGCAGGTATATCTTGAAGGTGCTCCCCTTGCCCGGCTCGCTGTAGACGTTGATAAAACCCTCGTTCTGCTTGACGATGCCGTACACGGTGGCCAGCCCGAGGCCGGTGTTCTGGCCGGTGGGGTCGGTGGTGAAGAACGGCTCGAAGAGATGGTCCAAGACGTCTTTCTCCATGCCGGAGCCGTCATCGCTCACGGCCAGCATCACGTACATGCCCGGGCGAAAGCCTGCGTGCAGGGCGCAATAAGCTTCGTCGAACCGCACGTTCTCCGTCTCGATGGTGATCGAGCCCACGCCGGCGATGGCGTTCCGGGCGTTCACGCAGAGGTTGGTGAGCACCTGGTCGACCTGGGCGGGGTCGATCTCGGTCGGCCAGAGGTCTTCCCCCGGCACCCAGGCCAGATCGATGTCCTCGCCGACGAGGCGCCGCAGCATCCTGAGCGTGTCGGCCACGGTGTCGTTGAGGTTCAGGACCTGGGGCGCCACCGTCTGTTTACGGGCGAAGGCGAGCAGTCGCCGGGTG
>JAMDDA010000126.1 GCA_023488925.1 Actinomycetota bacterium | reverse complement strand
AGGCGCACTCCTCCCGCCGGGCGAAGTGCAGGCAGTAGTTCTGGTAGCAGACGAAGAAGCAGTCCTCGCCCCCGATCTGGGCGATTTGGCGCATGAGCGCCCCGCTCGTGCTCGCCGCGTCGTAGTACCGCGGCCGCGGGATCAGCGCCGCCGTATCCAACACCTCGCCGGCCCGCGCGATCACCCTCCGGTCGCCGCGGCGCTCCATGATGTACGGCGAGGAGGGGTTGTAGCGGAACTGAACCACGGTCCCGTCCGCCAACACAAAATCGTCCGGTAGGGAGAGGTCGGGGTGGTCGACGAAGTCCCACCCGAACAGGCCGTGGTTCTGCTCTTTGTACTCGGTACCGACCCCCTGCAGGGCATCCGCGGTGGGATTGATACCCTCCACCAGCAGCTCGGCTTTCAATCTGAGGTGATCCATGGCGGTCACTCCCCCCTCCCGGCGCCCCCGCCTATCGGGAGCCGAAAACTGCGTTTCTCCGCCTTGAGCACGATGAGCGTCTCGATGTGGCGCACGTCCGGGGTCTGCACCAGGGTATCCATCAAGAAATCCCTATCGGAGGCGATGTCCGGCGCGACGATCTTGAGGAGGTAATCGGCCTGGCCGGTGATGTGCCAGCACTCCATTACCTGGGGGGTATCGAGCACCCAGCGCAGAAAGGAGTCCGCCGCGGCCCGGTCGTGTTGGGCCAGGGTGACGAAAGCGAACGCGGTGACTCCCAGCCCCACCCGCTCTTCATCGACGACCGCCACATAGTGCCGAATGACCCCATTTTCCCGCAGGCGCTTGGTGCGGCTGAGGCAGGCCGAGGCCGACAGGCCGACGCGGCCGGCCAGGTCGGCGTTCGCAATGGAAGAGTCCTCCTGGAGCACGTTCAGGATGGCCACGTCGATCTCATCGAGAAAAGGCCGGGGGGTGGGCACTGTTCCTGTCTCCCATGACGCGCATCATGCGGCCAAACGCTCGCATCACCGAAGATACTGCCGCGAGTGACGTATTGTCAAGCAGAATATGCGGTCTCCATGCGCTATTGCCGCATGATTCGCAGGCGGGAGCCGCCACCGAGGCACCCACGAGAAGTCACCGGCAGACTTCGCAGGCGGCAGCCGCCACCGAGGGACCCGGGCCGGAGAGTCACCCGCAGGCCCAAGAAAAGGCTATCCGCTGCCCAACACCTCCCGCACCCGCCGGACGAGGTCTTCGGGGGTGAAGGGCTTCTCGAGGAAGGCAACGTCGGCATCGAGGCGGCCGTCGTGCACGATGGCGTTCTGGGTGTAGCCGGACATGTAGAGAACCTTGAGGCCGGGCAGACGCCCGCGGAGGCGGTCGGCGAGCTCCCGGCCGCTCATGCCAGGCAGGATGACATCGGTGAGAAGCAGCGCAATCGGCTCTCCCCTGCTCTCCAGCAGGCGCAGTGCTTCATCGCCGGAATCGGCGACAAGCACCGTGTACCCGTGGCCCGCAAGGACGCGAAAGACCAGTTGGCGAACGGCCGCCTCGTCCTCCACGAGCAAGAGCGTCTCGCCGCCGCCCGCCGGCTCGAGCCTGTCCACCGTCTCCTCCGCGGGGCGGGTGACCGCTGCTTCGTGGACCTGGGGAAAGTAGACCTTGAAAGTGGTGCCCCGGCCGGGCTCGCTGTATACCCAGATATTGCCCCCGCTCTGCTTCACGATGCCGTACACGGTCGAGAGCCCCAGTCCGGTGCCCTTGCCGTGGGGCTTGGTGGTGAAGAAGGGCTCGAAGATCTGTTCCTGGACCTCCTTGGTCATGCCGTGTCCGGTATCCGACACGGAGAGCATGACATAGGCGCCGGGACTCACCGACACGTGGGCACGCGCGTATTCGCTGTCGAGCTCCACGTTCTGGGTCTCGATGGTCACATTGCCGCCCTCGGGCATGGCATCCTTGGCGTTGATCACCAGGTTCATGAGCACCTGCTCGATCTGGGCGGGGTCCACCTCGACCGGCCGCAGGTCGGGCTGCAGACGGGTGACGACCGAGACACTCTCGCCGAGAAGACTCCGGTAAAGGCCGGCCATGCTTCTCACCGCGTCGTTGAGATTCATGACCTGGGGTCGGAGAGCCTGCCGCCGGGAGAAGGCCAAGAGCTGCCGGGTGAGCACAGCCGCCCGATCGGCGGCTTTACGGATCTCTTCGATGTCCCGCCGGAGCGCGGGCGCGAGCTCTTCGCGGGCCAGAAGGATGTCGCTGTAACCGGTAATGGTGGTGAGCAGGTTGTTGAAATCGTGGGCGATGCCGCCGGCCAGGCGGCCGACGGCTTCGAGCTTCTGGGCGTGGCGGAGTTGTTCCTCGGCCTTGCCCAAGGCCTGCTCCACTCTGCGCCGCTCGGTGATGTCGAAGACGTAGTGCATGTAGAGGTCGGGGGACACCGGTATCCAGTGGGCATCCCAGACGACGTCGTTCGCTTCGACCACGAGGTGGCGCGGCTCCCCGGTAGCCCACAGCTCGGGCGCCAGACACCAAGGGCAGGGAGCTTTCTGCTTCGCCCAGGTTTCGAAACACGTACGCCCGGGGAAAGCACCGGCCGCCCGGGCGGCCGCATTGGCCGCAACGACCTCCCGGGTTACGGGACGGATGAGCAGGGCCACACAGGGAAAGCTGTCGACGAGCACCCGATTCAGGTGCGCCGTCCGCTCGAGCTCCACCCGGCTGCGCAACGCCCGCAGCCCGTAGGCAAGACTGTCGGCGAGGTCCGTGAGCAGGGCGACTTCCTCCTGGTCGAAGGCGTCCGGCTCCGCGGCGTAGACGTTGAGCGCCCCCAGGCGGTCACCGTCGGCGGGCAAAGGCAGAGCGATCGACGAACGGAACCCGCACTGCGCAGCCGCCGCTCTCCAGGGGTGGAACCGAGGATCCGTGGCGAGGTCACGCACGATCACCGGCCGCCCGGTGCGGATGGCCGTGCCCGTGGGCCCTCGGCCCCGCTCCTCGTCGGCCCAGGTGAGCTGCAGTTCCTCCAGGTAGTCGGCCGCTCCGCCCACCTGGGCCACGGGCCGGACGGTCTTGCCGGGGTCGTTCTCCGCGTAGCCCACCCAGGCGAACAGGTAACCCCCCTCTTCTACGATGATGCGGCAGACGCTTTCGAGGAGGGTCTGCTCATCGGTGGCCCGCACGAGAGCCTGGTTGCAGAGACTGAGGGCCCGTAAAGCCCGCGCGGCCTTCGCTCCGACCTCGCCGCCGACGCCGCCGTCGAAACGCATCGCTCACTGCCCCCTCTGTCCGCCCGAGGACCGGCTGCGCACAGCCTGCTCCCGTTGAAGCGGCCGTGCCCCGGTAGACGGCGCGCGCACAGCCTGCTCCCTTCGATGCTCTATCTATCGAAGGAAACCGCCCTCACGTTACGGCCTCTTACCGTTTTCCGCCATTCCGGGCTGCCGTAGAACCAACCGTCACGGCACGTTCGGTCCCGGCCGGGAGCCAAGATGCAGGTGTTCCCGGTCTCCCAACGTCGCGGTCATGGCCTTTTTCCACAGCCTGTATTCGCCCCGCGACGACGCGCCGCGAGCACGTAGAGGAGCTCCAGGACCAGGGTGGCACCGGCGAGCGCCGTGATGTCGGCATGGTCATAGGGGGGCGCGACCTCCACCAGATCCATACCCACCAGGTCGATGCCGACGAGACCGCGTAACACCTTGAGCAACACGTCGGTACTCAGTCCCCCAACGACGGGCGTGCCGGTGCCGGGCGCAAAGGCCGGATCCAGGCAGTCGATGTCGAGCGTGAGGTAGGCCTTGCGCGCCCCTACGATCTTCCTGATGCGGTCGGCGATCTCGGCCGGCGCCCGGTCGTTGCACCAAGCCGCGTCCAGCACGGCGAACGGGTGGGTCTCGGGACGGTACTCCGTGCGGATGCCCACCTGCACCGAGCCGCGCGGGTCCACCGCCCCTTCCCGGCCCGCTTCCCGCATCATGATGCCGTGATCGTAGGGGCCGCCCTCCTCGTAGTCGTCGGTATGGGCGTCGAAGTGAATCAAAGCCAGCGGCCCGTGCTTCTCGGCATGGGCCCGCAGCAGCGGCAGAGTCACGAAATGATCGCCGCCGAGGGTGAGCATGGTCTTGCCCGCGGCCAGGATGCGGCGGGCGTGACCGGCGAGGTTATCCAACATGCTGCGGGGGTCGCCCGAGGCGAACGCCACGTCGCCCATGTCCTCCACCCGCAAGAACTCCGAGAAGGCGAAGTCCCAAGGCCAGCGGGCCCGCTCCCACACCAGGTTCGTGGAGGCG
>JAMDDA010000129.1 GCA_023488925.1 Actinomycetota bacterium | reverse complement strand
GTAGCGCCGCTCGGCCCAGACCAGGGTGACCGCCAGGCCCAGGCTCAGTGGGACGAACAAGAAGTGGTAGCCGACGGTGAAAGCGAACTGGATGCGGGACAGCAACACGGTGTCCACGGGTGTTGACCTCCTTCTGGTAGTAGGCACATGACGGAACGTTCGGGAGTGTCAGGGCGTGCGGGCGAGGTCCTCCTTCGGGTCGACGGCAGAGAAGGGCGGCCGCCGGCCGGCGGCCAGCGACGCGAAGTCGTAGGAAGCCAGCGAGCGGCGCAAGGCCCGCTCGGCCTCCTGCCAGATCTGGTGCATGAAGCAGTCCCCGGTCCGGCCGCAGTATTCGGGGTCCCGGGTGCACAGGTTCAGGCTTACCCGCCCCTCCATAGCCTCGACCACGTCGAGCAGGGTGATCGACTGGGCCGGCCGAGCCAGGCAGACGCCTCCGCCCACGCCGCGGCGACTGGTGACGAAGCCGGCGGCCACGAGCTCGGTAAGAATCCCCCGGGCGAAGGCGTAGGGCACCTCCTGTAGTTGGCCGAGCTCGCGGGCCGAGAGGCGCGCGCCCTGGGGTAGGCGGGCCAGGGCAAGCAGGATACGGATGGCGTAGTCGGTGCGGCGGGTTATTTCCATGATCCTCGATTCTAAATGATATCTGGCCGATATCATATGAGGATCCAGGCGGCGTGTCAAGCGGCCGGCACTTCCCCTCTACCGGTCTGTTACAATCGGCTTTCTGCGAAGCAAACCCGGCACTCCGTGCCCGCGCGATCCGAGGTCACCCGTGAGCGAGCATAAACCCACCTTCCAAGACGTACTGCTGGGGCTGGAGCAGTTCTGGGCGCAGCAGGGCTGCGTGATCTGGCACCCGTACCACACCGAGGTGGGGGCGGGCACCTTCAACCCCGCCACCTTCCTGCGTGCGCTGGGTCCCGACCCTTGGAAAGTGGCCTACCTGGAGCCCTCCATCCGGCCCACCGACGGGCGCTATGGCGAGAATCCCTACCGCCTGGGTCACTACTACCAGTATCAGGTCATCCTGAAGCCGGCCCCCGACGACATCCAGGACCTCTATCTGGCCTCGCTGGCTCATCTGGGTATCGAGCTCGAGAAGCACGACATCCGCTTCGTGGAGGACGATTGGGAGTCGCCCACCCTGGGGGCCTGGGGTCTGGGCTGGGAGGTTTGGGTCGACGGGATGGAGGCCACGCAGTTCACCTACTTCCAGCAAGTGGGGGGCTTCGACCTCGATCCCATCAGCGTGGAACTCACGTACGGCACCGAGCGCCTGGCCATGTACCTGCAGGGGGTAAACAGCGCCTTCGACCTGGTGTGGGTGCCGGGGGTGACTTACGGCGATGTCCACCGGATCGACGAGGCCCAGTGGTCGGCATACAACTTCGACGTGGCCGACGTGCCCGTGCTCCAGCGCCACTTCACCGACTATGAGCAGGAATGCGAAAACTGCCTGGCCCATGGTCTGGTCATGCCTGCCTACGACTTCGTGCTCAAGTGCTCCCACACGTTCAACCTCCTGGACGCTCGGGGCGCCCTCAGCGTGACCGAGCGGACCGGCTACATCGCCCGGGTGCGGAATATCGCCCGGCGGGTGGCCGAGGTGTACGTAGCCCAGCTCGAGGAGCGGCGCGCCCTGGCGGGTACCCCATTCCGCGCCGGCCGGTCCGCCGGTGCGTCCGGACCCATGGACGCCGGGGAGGAGGCCTAGATGGCGCGCGACTTCTTGCTCGAGATCGGGGTGGAGGAAATCCCCGCGTCGGCCTGCACCGCGGTGCTCGAGTTGCTGCCGGGGCGGGTGACCGGGCTCTTTGTCGCCGACGACATCGACGTGGACCCCGAGGCCGTCCGGGTGCTGGTGTCGCCGCGGCGCATTGCCGTGCTGGCGGCGGACGTCCCCGAGACCCAGACGCCTCGCGAGAATCTACAGCGTGGACCGGCCGCGGAGGTCGCCTTCGATGCCGCGGGTCGGCCGACGGCTGCGGCGCAAGGGTTCGCCCGGGCCAAGGGTGTGCCGGTGGAGGCATTGCAGGTGCGTGAGGAAAACGGCCGCCGTTTCGTGTTCGCCGTGTCGCGCAGCGAGGGGCGGGCCACCGCCGAGCTCCTCCCCGACATCTGTGTGAAGATCGTGCGCGACATGTACTTCCCCAAGAACATGCGCTGGGGGTCCCGCGATCTGCGCTTCAGTCGGCCGGTGCGCTGGTTGGTGAGTTTGTACGGCGAGGAGCTGGTGCCTTTCTCCGTGGCGGGCGTAGCGGCGGAGCGGGTGTCCCGGGGCCACCGCTGGCTGGGCCGCCCCGTGGAGATCACCGCGCCCAGTGCCTACGTGGAGGCCCTGCGTGCCGTGCGGGTGATGGTCGATCACGTGGAGCGCGAGGCCTTTCTGCGGTCGGAGCTGCAGCGGGCGGCGTCCGAGCGCGGCCTCGAGGTGCTCGATCCCATGGGCAAGATGAACGAGGTGCTGCATCTCGTGGAGTGGCCCACGGTGCTGCCCGGTCGGTTCGGCGAGGAGCATCTGCGGCTGCCGGCCGAGGTGCTCATCACGGCCATGCAGTCTCACCAACGTTACTTCCCCCTGGTGGATGCCGCCGGCAACCTGGTGAACACCTTCCTCTTCGTGATGAACGGCGATCCGGCCTACGCCGACCAGATCACCGCGGGTAACGAGCGGGTGCTCGAGGGGCGCATCGAAGACGCCGAGTTCTCCTTCGAGAAAGACCTGGCCACCGGCCTCGAGCAGATGGCCGCCGGTCTCCACCGCGTGGTCTTCCACGTCAAGATCGGCACCATGAAGGACAAGACCGACCGGCTGGTGGCCCTCACCGCACACCTGGCCGACAGGGTGGGCGTGGCCCCCGAAGTGCGGGGTTGGGCCCTGGAGGCGGCCCGGTTGGCCAAGGCCGACCAGGTTTCGGTCATGGTGCGGGAGTTCGCCGATCTCGAGGGGGTCATGGGCGAGACGTACGCGCGTATGGAGGGTTTCCCCGACGAGGTGGCCACCGCCATCCGGGAGCAGTTCCTGCCCGATGCCGCCGGCGGGCGGCCACCGCGGACCACCACCGGCGCCCTGCTGGCCACCGCCGAGAAGGTCGACAACGTGGTGGCCGCCTTCGCCACGAGCGAGCCGCCTTCGGGCTCCAAGGACCCCTACGGGCTGCGCCGAGCGGCCATGGGCATGGTGGTGATCGCTTTCCAGCACGGGTTTGCCTATGATCTGCGGGCCTTGTGCAACCGGGCGTACGACGGCCTCGAGCGCTTCTCCGGGTTGGTTCCCCGCGAGTCCGTTGTGGTCCAGGCGGTGGACTTCATCAAGGAGCGCCTGGCCAAGTTCCTCGTGGACAACGGTATCGCCCGCGACGCCGTGGAGGCCACCCTGCCCACCTCCGACGACATCCTGGACCTGCGGCGCCGGGCGGTCGCACTGGCCGGGTTCCGGGACACCGGCGCCTGGGATGACCTGGTGACCGTCTTCTCCCGGCCGGCGAATCTGGCCAAGAAACTGCCGGCGCATGCCGCCGGGCCGCCCGTGGACCCGAACCTGTTCACTGAAGAGGCCGAACGTGTGCTCTTCGCGGCGTGGGAGACCGCCGCGGAACGAGTGGCGGACCTGAGCGCTGCGCAAGAGTACTACGAGGCCCTGGGAGTCCTGGCCGGCCTGCGGCCGGCCATCGACCGTTACTTCGACGACGAGCCGGTGCGCCTGAACCGTCTCCGGCTCCTGCGGCAGATCGCCGACGGCGTGCGGGCCCTCGCTCTGCTGGAACGCCTGCAGGGATAAGCCGGTCTGCAGGGATAGGCCGCGGTGGAGTGGGGGCCGCGGTGTGGCGACCGGGCGCCGGGAAAGAGGCGGGGGCGGCGAGACCGCGGGCGGGCCCCGGGAACGAGACCGGGGGCGGCCGGCCTCGGCGAGGCCGGCCGCCCCCGGCGCCCCAGGGGTACGTTGCTCCGCCCTCAGCGCTGTGAGGCCGCCACCTCCAGGTCGGCGTCCACACCCCGTGCGCGCCGTCTTTGCCACTCGGGGTCGCTGGCCAGCCATTCCTCCACCCAGCGGTACTCCGTATCCCACACGGGCGCGTACACTTCGCGCAGGCCGGCGGCATAGGCCTGCAGGCCCGGTTGCAGGGTGGTGATGAGGCTCTCGGCGCCCGGGTGCGTGGGGTAGGCCCCGTGTTTCTCGACCACCCGCTTGATGACACCGGGGTGGTCGATCAGCGGGCACGGCCGCAACAGATTGTGGCCGAACGGC
>JAMDDA010000072.1 GCA_023488925.1 Actinomycetota bacterium | reverse complement strand
GCCACCTCTTGCAACACGAGCCGGCCGTCCGGGGCCAACACCCGCACGATCTCACTGAGGACGGCCAGCGGCCGAGGTTCCTGGGCAAGGGTGAGGCACCAGACGACCACGTCGAATTGGCCCCGGTCGAAAGGCAGGCGGTGAAGCTCGCCGGGATGGAAGTAGACATTCCGCCGGCCCAGAGCCACCGCGAGGCGGCGGCCTTCCTCGGCCAGCTCGACATCGGGCTGCATGGCCTCCACCGAGGCGGCCGCCGCCGCCAGCTGCAGAGCGATGACTCCGGCTCTGCCGCTCAGATCCAGCACGCGCTCGCCTTCGGTCACGGCGGCCATGGAGAGCGCGTGAGCGTACGGCTCATGGCCGACGAACTCGGGGTCGTCGCTGCTCACTCCGCCCGCTCCTCGCTACGCGCCAGGGCCAGCTTCACCGCCAGGCCGTTCACGGTTACGTCCGCACCGAAGGATCCGAGAGGAGGAGTACCGGTCTCGAGAGTGAGGGCCAGTGTCTCTTTGCTGATGTATTCGGCATACTCGGCAAGCACGCGCATCACCTTTTCGGGGCCTTCCACCCAGAGCTTGATGCGGTCCTCGATGCGGAACCCGGCCGCCTTGCGGGTGTTCTGCACGTGGTGGGTCAGTTCCCGGGCCAGACCCTCGCGCTCGAGGTCCGGGGTCAGCCTCGTCGAGAGGCCCACCACAAGGTCCCCCTCGCGCTCGATGGCGAAACCCTCGCGTTCCTTGACTTCGACCAGCAGGTCGGCGGCGCCGAGTTTCTGCCGCCCGCCCTCCACCTCGACCTCCACCGGCTCTCCCGCCCTGACCCGGTGGGCCACGACGTCGCCGGCCAGGGCCGCCACGGCGGCGGCAACCGCGGGCATGGCCTTGCCGAAGCGGGGGCCGAGAGTCCGGTAGTTGGGCTTGACCACGTAGGTCACGAGGTCGGCGGCCTCGTCGGCAAACTGGAGCGACTTGACATTCAGCTCTTCGCAGACCACGGCAGCCAGGCTCTCCAGGGCGGCACGCTGCCGGGGAGTGCAGGCCACCAGGGCGGCCGCCAGCGGCTGGCGCGTCTTGATCTGCGCGGCGGTGCGCGCCGCCCGCCCCAGGGTCACCACCTTGCGCGCCACCCCCATGCGGAAAGAAAGATCCTCGTCCACGAGGGACAGGTCGGCTTCCGGCCAATCGCACAGATGCACCGATTCCGGTGCGCTCGGATAGCGCTCGGCCACCAGATTCTGGTAGATCTCTTCCGCCATGAACGGCATGTAGGGCGCCAGGAGCTTGGAGAGCATCTCCAGGCACTCGTAGAGGGTGAGGTAGGCGGCCACCTTGTCGGTATCCTCTTCACTCTTCCAGAAGCGGCGCCGCGAGCGGCGCACGTACCAGTTGGAGAGCTCGTCCACGAACTCGCCGATGGCCCGACCGGTGGCGAAGGCGTCGTAGTTCTCCAAACCCTCCGTCACGGTCACGACGAGCTGGTGCAACTCCGCCAGAATCCAGCGGTCGAGGAGGGGCCGCTCGGCCGGAGGCAGGTCGTGAGCCCGGGGGTCGAAGCCGTCGATGTTGGCGTAGAGCGTGTAGAAGGAGTACGTGTTCCACAGGGTCAGGGTGAACTTGCGGATCACCTCGTCGATGGCCTCGGCGCTGAAGCGGCGGGCGTACCAGGGCGAGCTCACCGTGAAGAGGTACCAGCGGAGCGCATCGGCCCCTTGTCTATCGAGGATCGTCCAGGGATCGACCACGTTGCCCAGGCGCTTGGACATCTTGCGACCCTCGCCGTCCAGGATATGCCCCAGACACACGACGTTGCGGTAACTGGAGCGCCCGTACAGGAGAGCGCTGATGGCGATCAGGCTGTAGAACCAGCCGCGGGTTTGATCGATGGCCTCGCAGATGAAGTCCGCCGGAAAGCGCCTCCGCCACAGCTCCTGGTTCTCGAAAGGATAATGCCACTGGGCGATAGGCATGGAGCCCGAATCGAACCAGGCGTCGATGACCTCGGGCACCCGTTTCATCTCGGCGCCGCACTCCGGACAAGGGAAGGTCACCTCGTCCACGTATGGACGGTGCAACTCGAGATCGCTGAGATCACGGCCGGCCAACCCCCCGAGCTCGGCGCGCGAAACCACGGCCCGCTGGTGCCCCTCGGGGCAGATCCACACCGGCAGAGGGGTACCCCAGTAGCGCTCCCGGGAGAGTGACCAGTCGATGTTGTTCTCGAGCCAGTCGCCGAAGCGGCCGTACTTGATGTGCTCCGGGTACCAGTTGACGCCTTCGTTGGCGGCCAGCAAGGCCTCCTTGCGGGCCGTGGTGCGCACGTACCAGGAGGATTTGGCGTAATAGATGAGGGGGGTATCGCAGCGCCAGCAGTGGGGGTAGTTGTGCTCGTAGGGCTGCCGCGCAAAGAGGAGGCCGGCCTCCTCGAGGTCGCGGATGATGGCCGTGTCGGCGTCCTTGACGAACAGCCCCGCGTAGGGCGGGACCACGTGGGTGAATTTCACTTCGGCGTCCACCGGCATGACCAAGGGCAGGTCGTTGGCACGGCCCACGGTCATGTCGTCGGCGCCGAAAGCCGGGGCGATGTGCACGATGCCCGTACCCTCGTCCGTGCTGACGAAATCCCCGATGACCACGTACCAGGCCGGCTTGTCCACCGGGACGAAGCGGAAGGGCGGCACGTAGCGGCGGCCCGCCAAGGTCCGGCCGGGGAAGGTGTCTTCGACCACGGCCTCTGCACCCAGCACCTTGTCCACCAACTCGGCCGCCAGGATGAAGCGTTCGTCGCCCAGGCGGGCCCGAGCGTAGATGATGTCCCCCCCCACGGCCGCGGCTACGTTGGAGACGAGAGTCCAGGGCGTGGTGGTCCACACGAGGAGACTGGTGCCCCCCTCGGGCCCGCCGTCGCCGCCCTGAAGCGGGAAGCGCACGAAGATGCTGGGATCGGTGACCTGCTTGTAGCCCAAAGCCAGCTCGTGAGACGATAGAGCCGTGCCGCAGCGGGGGCAGTACGGCACCACTTTGTAGTCCTGTTCGAGCAGGCCTTGCTTCCAGAACTCGGCCAGGATCCACCACACCGACTCGATGTAGTCGTCGGTCATGGTCCAATAGGCGTCGTCGAGGTCGATCCAGAAGCCGATACGCTCGGTCATGCGCTTCCAGTCGTCGACGTACTCGCGTACCGACTCCTTGCAGAGCCGGTTGAACTCGGCGATGCCGTAGGTCTCGATCTCCTCCTTGTGGGCGATCTCCAGGCGTTTCTCGATCTCGAGCTCCACCGGCAGGCCGTGGCAGTCCCAGCCCGCCTTGCGGGCCACGAAGTTGCCCCGCATGGTGCGGAACCGCGGGTAGATATCCTTGAAGATGCGGGCGAGCACATGGTGCGCACCGGGCCTGCCGTTCGCGGTGGGCGGGCCCTCGTAGAAGACCCACTCCGGCCGTCCGCGGCGCAGCTCGACGCTCTTTTCGAAAATCTTGTGCTGTTTCCACCAGCTGAGGATCCGCTCCTCCAGGGCAGGAAAGCTCTGGCTCGTGTCGACGGGACGATAAGGCTGGTCCGGCCGGTGGCGGCACATGTGTTCGGTCATACTTCCTTACCTTTCTCTCCGGGCCCAAGAGCCGCGCCCCGGCGCGACCCGCACCCTGCGTCGGCGCTCGCCTCCGGGAGCCCGCGGACGCCAGGTCCGGACTCCCCTCTCTCGAAAAAGCACAAAACCCCGTCCCCAGCGACACCGGCCGGACCGACCCCGCGATCGGGGCGGCAGGCCTCCGGCCTCCACACGGAGGACGGGCTCGCTGTAGGGACGGGGTGCTCTCCCGCGGTACCACCCTACTTGGCCGCGTGCTGCGACCCACTCAGCGGGCGCCCATGACGCCCCCCTCCTGTAACGGGAAGGACCCGGCCAGGTCTACTGGGCGCGCCTGGCACTCACTCGCGGTGTGGCGTAAGCTACGCTCCGCGAAGGAGGCCGCCCCGGGGCGACGGGGCGCCCGCCGGAGCGAACGGCGCACCGTTCGGCTGGCGGCTCGGGGAGGATTTTCGGCGCACGTTCCGGCCGGGCTCGCACCGTCCCCGGCTCGCTGCGCGGAGGAGTCACGCCTACTCGTTCCCTTCACAGCCTTTGGAAGGCTGTAGTCTAGTGCGGCACCGGCGAAACTTCAAGCAACAAGGCCACGGCCCGCGACGGGCCGTGCGCAAGGAGGGGGAATGACACGGGTCCGGCTGGCTGTAGGGGGAGTGGCACTGGCCGTGCTGCTGGCGGTCGGCGCGGCGGTGGGGCTGCGGGGGAGC
>JAMDDA010000197.1 GCA_023488925.1 Actinomycetota bacterium | reverse complement strand
CCGGCGGGCGAGGCGGACTCCCCTCGCCCCACCGAGAAGGCGGCCCGCCCGCGCGCCGCCGGCAAATCGACGAAGAAACGGTGACGACATGGGCGTACCGGCGCCCTGGACTGAACAGGACAAGAGCGGGGTCTACCGGGAGCTCGAACACCCGGCGGACCTCTGGCTGGAGATCCGGGGCGACGATCCGGCCGGTCTGTGCGAGAACAGCCTGTACGCCCTCTACGCCAGCATGGTCGGAGCGGAGGGCGTGCGCCCCTCCGAGGAGCGCACGCTCGTGGCGGAGGGTGCCGACCTGGGAGAGGCCTTGCGCGGTCTGCTGGCCGGGGCCCTGTACCGTTTCGACACCGAAGGTTTCGTCGGCGCGGCGGCCGCCGTGCAGGTCGAGTGGGAGACGTCCTCGGAGACAGAACCGAGCCGCGTGGCCGCATGCGCCCGGGTTTGGGGCGAGATACTCGATCCCGGCCGCCACGAGCCTCTGGCGGAGATCAAGGCCGTCACCTACCATCTGCTCGCCGCCGCCCCCGATCCGGGCGGCGGCTGGCGGGCGACGGTTCTTTTCGACCTGTGAGGGGGCAGATACTTCGCCTCGACCAGGTGAGCGGCAGATACTTCGCCTCGACCAGGTGAGCGGGACGACACCGGCATGATCCCGGGAATGGAGGCGCCATGACCGAGACTCCGAACAACTCCGAGCTGCGCCGGGTCGACGACGTGGTGTGGGAGATCCCCATGCGCGAGGGGATGCGCGTGCCCGGCCGCGTGTACGCCGACGACGTGCTCATGGAGTCGCTGCAAGGCGACCAGAGCCTCGACCAGGTGCGCAACGTGGCCCATCTCCCCGGCATTCAGCGCTACTCCCTGGCGATGCCCGACATACATTTCGGCTACGGCTTCCCTATAGGAGGCGTCGCTGCCTTCGCCGTGGACGAGGGAGTGGTCTCCCCCGGAGGGGTGGGCTACGACATCAACTGCGGCGTGCGCCTGCTGGCCACAGACCTGGAGAGGAGCGCCCTCGAGGGCTCGATGAAGCGCATGGTGGACCAGCTCTTCCGCGACGTTCCTTCCGGGGTGGGGGCGCATGGGGCCATACAGACGCTTTCGCGCCGGGAGATGGCGGAGGTACTGGAACAGGGGGCGGGCTGGGCCGTGCGCCACGGCTACGGGCGGCCGGACGACCTGGAACGCACCGAGGCCCACGGTGCCCTCCCGGGCGCCGACCCTGAAGCCGTGAGCGAGCGGGCCTATGCCCGAGGCGACAGCCAAGTGGGCACCCTCGGCTCGGGCAACCATTTCCTGGAGATCCAGGTGGTCGACCAGGTGTTCGACCCCGTGGCCGCCCGGGCCTATGGACTCTTCGAGGGCCAGGTGACCGTGATGATCCACTGCGGGTCGCGGGGTTTCGGCTACCAGGTGTGCGACGACTACCTGGGGATCATGAGCCAGGCGGCCCAGCGGTACGGCATCGCGCTTCCCGACCGGCAGCTGGCCTGCGCGCCGGTGGACTCGCCCGAGGGCCGGCGTTACCTCGCGGCCATGGCCTGTGCGGCGAACTACGCCTGGGCCAACCGCCAGATGATCATGCACCTGACGGAGGAGGCGCTGTTGCGGGCCCTGTCCATGGCGCCGCGCGATCTCAACCTGCGCCTGGTTTACGACGTGGCCCACAACATCGCCAAGCTCGAGGACCACACCGTCGACGGCGTCGTCCGGCGCCTTTGCGTGCACCGCAAGGGCGCCACGCGCGCCTTCGGGCCGGGCCACCCCGAGGTGCCGGAACCCTACCGCGCGGTGGGACAGCCGGTGCTGATTCCGGGAGACATGGGCACAGCCTCGTTCGTCTGCCGGGGGAGCACGCGGGCCATGGAGCAAACTTTCGGCTCCACCTGCCACGGAGCGGGCCGGGTGCTCAGCCGCGCGGCGGCCCTCCGCCGGGCCAAGGGACGAGCCATCGACCGCGAGCTGGCCGCGGGCGGCATCACAGTACGCTCGCAGGGGCGTAAGACTCTGGCCGAGGAGATGCCCGAGGCATACAAGGACGTCGAGCGCGTGGTGGCGGTCATGGACCGAGCCGGCATCTCGCCGCGGGTAGCTCGCCTACGACCGCTGGGGGTGGTCAAAGGCTGAGGTCTTCAGGGCCGGGAGCTGAGGCTCTCCGGGTCTACTCGTCGTGCCCCAGCAGCGGAAAGCGTTCCTCGCGGGCCAGGCGCTGTGCCGCAGCCTGGCGCAACCGGGCGGCTTCGAACTCCGGCAGGTGCTCGCTGAGTCGGAGGAGGAGTTCGGGGGGCACCCGCTCACGAGCGGCCTCCACGACCGCACGCAGGGCCCGCTGCGCCTCTTCGCGGGCCGGATAGGCTCCCGCGCGCATCACCGCGTCGACCAGCGCCTCTACCTCGCCGCGCACGGCCCGGCCCTTCTCGGCCAAGAGGTCACGCGGGGAGACCCGCAGGTGGAAGTCGGGGCGTTCTCCGCGCTTGTGACCGGCGGCCCGCTCCATGGCCCGCACGCCGATGTCCCACCCGATATGGCGCAGATCGAGCATGCGGGCGACCACCCGCCGCCAGCGTGGTTGTGTGACGTCGTAATGGAGCCAGGAATCGAACGAGGCCCTCGTGCTGCCGACATGAGAATGCGCCATGACGTACTCTTTCCCCCGGGAATGTGCTCTCATTATACTCGACGCGCTCCGGCCCGGAAAGCGCGGCCATTCCCGCCGCCTCTCCCGGCGCCACTCTTGGCGCGGTTCCCGGAGCGGCTCCCGGCGCCATTCCCGGGGCCACCCCCGCCGTCACCCGGGCGCCACTCCCGGTGTCACTCCCGCCGTCCCTCCCGGCGGCGCCGACTCAACGATGCCGCGTGACCTGGAACCGGTAGAGCCGATAGCGGTCGCGGTCGGGGTCGATACGGCCCTTGCGGCAGGTCAGGCGGATCTGGGTGTCCACGGTGTCTACGCCTTCCAAGTCGGGCAGCAGCAGAGCCTGGCGCCCGTCTTCCGCCCGCACGATGATGCCGTAGCGCTTGGGGTCGAGATCCTCGGGCCCCTTGACCTCTTCCGGAGGCTCGAGCACGTCGACCGACACCTGCAGGCCGCCGAGCTCCTCGGGGCGCACGGGGAAGAACCGAGGATCCCGGGTGGCGGCGGCCACGGCGTTGCTCACGATCTCCTCAGCAAGGGTGTCTTTGGTGGGCAGGAAGGTGCCGATACATCCCCGCAAGCTGCCGTCTTCCGAGTGGAGAGACACGAACACCCCGGCGCGGGCGGGCTCCACTTCGACGGGCAGCGACGGCGTCACAAAACTACCCTGACGCACGTAAGCTTCCACAGCGCGGCGCGCGAGCGCCACCACCGGGTCGGGTGGGTCCCCCGGGCGGCGTCCGCTCATGACAGGCCTTCCTGCTCGGTGCCGCTGCCACCCCGCTCGGACCCGCTGCCCTTCTGCTCGGCGCCGCTGTCCTCCTGCTCGGTCCCGGCGAGGTCGACCACGCCGACCAGATAGCCCACGCCGAAAGGCCCCTCGTACGAAAGCACGCGCGTGGTGTACCGCCGGCCGGAGAGAACGCCGAACAGCGTGACCACCGAGCGGTACCCGCACTCCCCCGCTTCGTGGAGCAGTGCGGATGGAATCGCCAGGAGCGCCTCTGCGGAGCCCAAGCGAAACGCCTCCACCACGGCTCGATCGAAATCGCCGCCGCGAGGACTGTAGCCGGCGGGAGCCTGCGGGGTCAGCCGGTGGCTGAGATCCCCGCTCGCCACGAACAACACCCGGGCGGGAAATGCGTCCACGGCGGCGCCGACGGCCTGCCCAAAAGCCAGATGAACCGCCGTATTGTGGTTGGAGAAGCTCAAAACCACCAAGTCGGGCAGGCGCTCCAGGCCCTCGAGGACATAGACCAAAGGCACCAGGCTGCCGTGGTCGAGGTCAAGGACCCCGCCGCGCACCGGCATGGCGGCGGCTGCCACCCGGCGCGCCGCCGCCTCCGAGAGGACGGCCTCGGCCAGGTCGGGCCTGCCGGAAAGGGACACGTGCACCTGCGGCGCCCCGAAGTAGGCCAGCGAGCCCTCACAGCGCCCGCAGGTCGATACGCCCATGCGGGCGGGATCCATACGGGCGTGGGGCGACATCAACACGATCACGTCCGGCCGTAAACGACAAGCCTCCTCACCCAGCCGGCGCATGGCTTCCACCGTAGACGCCACCTCACCCAGGCGTCGGCCCCCGACTTGGGGGACGACGACAGGCGGGTGGGGTGTCACGAAACACCCGGCGAGACTCATCAGTGTACCCTCC
>JAMDDA010000092.1 GCA_023488925.1 Actinomycetota bacterium | reverse complement strand
GGCTTGGTGGCGCCCCGGTGGTAGCCGGCCGCGTGCGCAGCGCCCGAGAGGGCGTGCAGCAGCAGGATGGCGTTCGACCGGTCTTCGTTCAGTGTGCCGTACGTCTCGTAGGCCAGAGTCACCGGGGCCAGCGTCAGACCGGAATCGAAACTGCCCTGGACAGGGGGATCCGCCGGCTGCGCATCGTCTCCGATTCCGAGCTGCTCGTCCGTCAACTGGGACAGGAGTACAAGGTGCGTAACGAGCAGCTGCGTGAGCTCTACCTGCAGGCGAATGCCCTGATCCGACAGTTCGACCAGGTCGAACTGCGGCTCGTGCGTCGCGAAGAAAACGCCGCCGCCGACGCCCTCGTCAACCAGGCGCTCGACGGCCCGGGCTGAGGAAACGCCGCCGACACCCGCGCTCGGCCAGGGTCGCCCGCTCGTCGGGCGCCCGCACTCAGCGCCGGGGCCTCGCGTACCTTCTCATTTGAGGCAACGATTCCGGTTCGTGCGCATTGTGGGTGGGGGAAGTCGGACGTTTGCATCTGCGCGGGGGCTTCGCTATAATCCTCCCCCGCCGGGAGGGCCCCGGTCGTAGCAGCCGGGAATGTTCGGGCGGATGTAGCTCAGTTGGCTAGAGCGTCTGCTTGCCATGCAGAAGGTCGAGGGTTCGAATCCCTTCATCCGCTCCATGGTTCACCGCTGAGGAAGACGGGGCAGGGGAGGCCCCTTTTTTTGTTTGGTCGGGGCGCCGTGGCCGAGTGGCTTAGGCACGGGTCTGCAAAACCCGCTACACCGGTTCGACTCCGGTCGCGGCCTCCCGCCCGCCCGAGGCGCTGTTGGTTCGTGGCCGCCCACGGCGGCCTTTGTCGTACGGGCGTGAGGATTCCGAAGCCCGGGAAAGACCCAATGGAAACCATTCGTCCCCGCTGCCCTGAGGGCGGCGGCGGGATGTCGTGCGCATGGGAAGGTGAGTGTCGGTGAAACGGTTCAGGTTGGCGTTGGTAGTGGGTCTGCTCGCGGCGGTGCTCGCCGGGGGGCCGGGCGCCGGGCGGGCGGGGGCGAAGACGTTCAGCGACGTCACACCGGCGGACTGGTTCGCCGCCGCGGTGACCGAGCTTTCCGACGCGGGCGTCATCACCGGTCTGGCGGACGGCTCCTTCCGCCCGTACGAGACGGTGACTCGGGCTCAGTTCGCGACCATGCTGGCCCGCGCCGTGCAGCCCCCTGCGGCCGCGCAGGAGCCCTTTGTCGACGTGTACTCCTCCGACTGGTTCTACGCAGCGGTGACCGACTTGTACGCCGCCGGACTCATCACGGGTACGACGGCGACCACGTTCTCTCCGGGATTGGGCATCGACCGGCAGCAGACGGCCACGCTTCTCATGAGGGCTGTCGGCTACACGCTGCAGAGTCGGCCTCAGGCGGGCGTGGACCTCGCCCTGCCCGCCGATCAGGTGGCCGCCTGGTTGGGCGGTTTCAAAGATCGGGAGGCCATCAGCCCGGTCCACGCCGCCAACCTGGCCAATGCAGTGCGTTTCGGGATTGTCACCGGCTCGGGGGACGGCTGGTTCTACCCGATCATTACCGTGACGCGGGCGCAGGCGGCCGGCATGATCCACCGGGCTCTGTATCAGCCGTTGCGCGCGCTGACCGGTCCCCCGGCGCCGGTGCCCGCCGAGGCGTACCCCGTCTTGCGCCGGGGCGCGACTGGTCCGCTGGTGCAGTACATCGAGACGCGCCTGGCTTCCCTCAAGTACGATGTGGGGACGGTGGACGGCCGCTACGACGAGGCGACCAAGGACGCCGTCGTGGCCTTCCAGAAGGTGGAGGGGCTCGTCCGCGACGGTGAGGTGGGGCCGGAGGTGTGGAGCCGTATCGTGTCGGCGGGCGTGCCCGCCCTCCGTTTGCCTGCCGGCGGCGATCGCGTCGAGGTCGACCTCACGCGGCAGGTGCTGTTCCTCGTGAACGCCGGCCGGATCGTGCGGATTCTTCCCGTGTCCACAGGCGCCGAAGGCTGGCGGACACCTCCCGGCCATTTCCGTATCCAGCGGAAACTTCCTTACTGGCGGGAGAGCGCCCTGGGTCTGCTCTACAAGCCCTCGTACTTCAACGGGGGCATCGCCATTCACGGCGCTTATTCGGTCCCGCCCTACCCGGCCAGCCACGGGTGTGTGCGCGTGCCTTACTGGGCGACCGACGCTCTTTACCCGTTGTTGCCGATCGGGATGCCGGTCGATGTGTATTACTAGGCTGAAGTTACCCCCGCCCGCCCCTCATAAACCGCGCTCTCTGCAGGGGATTGTTCGCTCACAGCGGTCATTAGTGTAGACACTAAAGGTATTGCATTTGTTCCCCGCGTCTGCTAAACTCTGTTAGTGGCCAGGCGGGGTGGAGCAATACATGTGGTGACGACCCGTCGTCATTATAAGGGCAAGGTGTATGAGACCCACCTCCTGCGCCGCTCCTATCGGGAAGACGGCCGGGTGAAGAACGAGACGGTGGGCAACATTTCCCACCTACCCCGCCACCTGATCGAGATCATCCGCCGCTCCTTGAAGGGCGAGGTCTTCCTGGGACAAGATGAACCCCTACGGGTGGTACGCTCCCTGCCCCACGGGGACGCAGCCGCCGTCTATGCAGAGGCCCAGGCGCTGGGGTTCCCCGATATCCTCGGTCCCGCCTGTCGGGAGCGGGACCTGGCTCTGGCTCTCATCCTCTCTCGGGTCCTGCATCCGGCGGCCAAGCTCGCGAGCGGCCGCTATCTCGAGGACACCACGCTCGGCCGGGACCTGGAGGTGCCCGGGGATGATACCGACGCCCTCTACGGCGCTCTGGACTGGCTGGGTGCCCGGCAGGCCGCGATCGAGAAGAGCCTGGCCCGCCGCCACCTTTCCCCCGGAGGCCTGGTGCTCTTCGATCTTACCTCCTCGTACGTCACCGGCAACAAGTGTCCCTGGGCCGCTCGGGGGTATTCCCGGGACGGAAAACGGGGGACGCTCCCGATCACCTACGGTCTTATCACCACCGCCCTGGGCTGTCCCGTCGCGGTGGAGGTCTTCCCCGGCAACTGCGCCGATCCAGGTGCCTTCAGCCGGGCCCTTGCCACAGTGAGAGAGCGCTTCGGCCTTACCCAGGTGGTCTTGGTGGGAGATAGAGGCATGACCACCCAGGCGCGCAGCGAAGAGGTGGAGGCTCATCCCGATCTTTCTTTCATCACCGCCCTGCGGGCTCCGGAGATCGAGGCCCTCTCCCGGGCCGGATACATCCAGCTCTCCCTCTTTGCTGAGGTCAACCTGGTGGAGATGCGCCATCTCGAGCACCCGGAAGAGCGCCTGCTGGTCTGCCGCAACCCCCACCTCGCCTCCGAGCGCGCCCGCTGCCGGGAGGAGATGCTCGCAGCTACCGAAGAGGATCTTCGCAAGGTGCGAGAGGCGGTCTTGGCCGGCCGTCTGCGAAGCGAGGCCGCCATCGGCCTGCGCGTAGGCCGTATCATGAACCGCTATAAGATGGCCAAGCACTTCACCCTTGCGATCGAGGAAGGCCACTTCGACTACGCGCGCAAAGAAGAGCAGATCGCCCAAGAGGCGGCTCTCGACGGCATCTACGTCCTGCGCACCAGCGTACCCGAGCAGCAGCTCCCAGCCTCCGAGGTGGTCGCAGCCTACAAGCGCCTCTCCCGGGTGGAGGACGCCTTCCGCTCGCTGAAGAGCGTGGATCTTAAGATCCGGCCCCTCTACCACCGCTTGGAGGAGCGGGTGCGGGCCCACGCTTTCTTGTGTCTCTTGGCGGAGTACCTGGTCTTTCACCTACGGGAGGCCTGGGCCCCTCTCACCTTCGCCGACGAAGAGCAGAACCACCCCCGCGCCGATGCGGTGGCGAAGGCAGAGAGGGGAGGGGGAGCCGAAGAGAAGGCGCGCACGCAGAAGACCGCGGAAGGGGCGGTCTGCCCCAGCTTGCCTACCCTGCTTGCCCATCTCGCCACCCTGACCCGCAACACCATCGCTCTGCCTGCCCAGGGAGGGATCACCTTCGAGAGGCTCACCGAACCCACGCCTCTGCAGCGGCGGGCCTTCGAACTCCTGGGCGCCTCCATCCCCCTGCGCTTCCGGTAGTCAGAAACTCCCTGCGGGTCTTGCGACCTTCTCCCTGCAGATGGGCAAAATTGGTGTGAGCGGGCGGGGGTAACTTGGGACTAGTGTCCTGAAACATTAATCCGTTGACAATACGCAGCCAGGGTTTCCAGGATCTGATCAGCGGTCTTATGCCAGACATACGGGCGAGGGTTCTCGTTCCAGTGGGCGATCCAGGTACGGATCGA
>JAMDDA010000155.1 GCA_023488925.1 Actinomycetota bacterium | reverse complement strand
CCGGGCAGGCGGGGGAGATCCGGGAGCACGAGAAGCTCGTCGGGGAGCTTGAAGGGAGCCAGCTTTCCTTCCAGGTACCCGCGCACCTCGTCCAGCGTGGGACACGGGCTCCCTTCTTCCAGGCGCACGCAGGCGCAGATGGACTCCCCCAGAACCGGGTTCGGCGTGCCCACCACACAGACCTCGGCCACACTCGGGTGCTGCACCAGCAGCGACTCGATCTCGGAGGGGACGATCTTGAACCCGCCGCGGTTGATGAGCTCCTTCAGCCGGCCGAGAATGCGGAAGCAGCCGTCCTCGTCGCGCGTGACCAGGTCGCCGGTATGCAGCCGGCCGTCACGGATCTGGTGGGCCGTCTCCTCGGGGTTGCGCCAGTAGCCCCGGGTGACGTGCCAGCCGGACAGGAGCAGCTCTCCCTGCTCTCCCGGGCCGAGCTCCTCACCGGTCACCGGGTCGGCCACCCGGGCCTCGGTTCCCGGGATGGGGTAGCCGACGGCCCGCTCCCGCACCGCGAGCGGCGTCTGATAAGGCAGGATGAGCGAGAGGCCCGGCCCCACCTCGGAAGAGCCCAAGAAAGAGGATATGTAGATGCCCATCTCCCGCTCCACCTGCGTGATCAGGCCCGCCGGGGCGATCTGGCCCGCGATGAGTCCCGCCCGCAGGCTGGAGAGGTCGTAATCGCGGCGCTGGGGATACGCGAGCTCCAGGGTATAGTGGGCAGGCGCCCCCAGCTGCAGGGTCACTTTCTCTTTCTCGATCAAGGCGAAGGCCGCCGGCGGCGAGAAGACGTCGAGCAGCGCCAGGGTGGCCCCCAGCAAGAAGGGCTGCACGAGGAGCGCGCCACAGCCGTAGGAGTGGCTCATGGGGAGCATGCCTATGAAGACATCGTCCTCGGTGGCATCCACTCCGAGTGAGTAAGAGAAGCCGGCCCGCACCACCTGGGACTGACCGATCATGGCTCCCTTGGGCCGACCGGTGGTGCCCGAGGTGTAGATCAACATGGAGAGATCCTCGGGGCCGACGTCCGCCGGATGCACCGCCGCAGGCAACGGCTCCGCGGTGGGATCCGCCACAGACAACGGCTCCGCGGTGGGATCCGCCACAGGCGAGGGACCGGCGGCGGCACCCGCCACAGGCGAGGGACCGGCGGCACCCGCCACAGGCGAGGGACCGGCGGCACCCGCCACAGGCGAGGGACCGGCGGCACCCGCCACCGCGGCCGATTCGCGGACTTCGGCGAGCGTGCGGACGCGCGGATCGGGAACCTTGAACCCGTCTCGGGGGCGCACGACCACGATGGTTTCCAGATCCGGCGGCGGGCTCAGTCCCAAGACGGCCGCGAGATAGTCGAAGCCCTGCCACTCCTCGCGCAGGAAAACCGCCTTCGCCCCGGAGTTCTCGAGGATGAAGCGGGCCTCGGTCTGCCTGTAGCTTGGATTGAGCCAGGCGACCACCACCCCGAGCTTCTGCAGAGCGTAGAAAATGGTCACCAGCTCGATCGAGTTGGGCAGGTAGACGGCGGCTACGTCCCCCTTGGCAAGACCAGAGCGGGCGAACCCCGCGGCCTGGCGGGCGCTCTCGGCGAGCAGCTCGGAATAGCAAAGACGCCGGTCGCCCTCGATCACCGCCACCTTGTCGGGCAGCCGGGCGGCGGTCCGCTCCAGGACCTGCCACGCGGTGAGACGGCTCAGCTCCTCGTAGGTCCGGCCGAGTGCGCACGCTCCCTCACCACGGTCCCAACCGGAGGAGGGCCGCCGGGCCTGCTCCTCTGCTCGGTGCCAGCCCGAGGCCGGCCACCGGCCTTGCTCCTGTACTCCCCCCACCTGCGTCCTCCCCTTCTCGAGCCCTTACGGCAACGAGCCCGCGCGCGCACTCATCTCCCGAGCGGCCGCGGCGACCATCTGCCCGTACTCGGCCGCCGCCTCGGCAGCGAAGGTCCCCACCACGATGAGACACCCGGCGACACGGCTCATGCCGTCCGGGGCCCCCTCCGCATACTCGTCCACAACGACGGCGCTCACCGCCGCGATGCCCGGCCGGGTCACCCCGAGGTCGTGCGCATACCCGAGTCGCCGGCATTCAGCGAGCTCGGCGCGCAGCAGATCGAGGTCCACGGAATCCTTCCTCGCCTCCCCGTAGACGTAGAGGGGCTCCCGCGCCAGAATCTCCTCCAGCTCTTCCTCGGGCAGCGTCGCCAGGATGGCCTTGCCGTGCGCCCCCAGGGTGAGGGGAAAGCGGTGACCCACGTGCACGGCAATGCCCATGCCCGCCCTGACCTCCCGCCGGGCGACCACGAAGAGCCGGTCTCCCGCTATGATTCCGAGAAGGGTGGTGGAACCGGTAGCCGCCACCAACTGGTCCAGGTACGGCGCCGCCTCGTGCACGAGGTCGGTATGGTCCAGAAGCGCCTGGGACAGCGCCAGTACCCGGGGGCCCAACGCGTACGCCTTGGAGCGCTCGCTCCTCGTGACCAGTCCGACTCCCCGCAACGTGTTGAGGATCGCGAGACCTTTGCTCTTGCTGATCCCGACTGCGTTGCAGATCTCGGTGAGTGTGGCCGCACCCCGCGCGCTCTTCCCCAATGCGAAGAGGATACGGGCGGCCTGATCCACCGCCGGCACGAACTGGGTGTAGCTGGGTTTGGGAGAGACCACCCCGGTGGGCTGAGGAGCCCGGGTGTCGGCGGAACCGGCGACCGCCGGTTCCGCCGGCCGGCCATTCCCGTTGCCCTCGCCGATATCGCCTGGAGAAATGATCCGACCCCTCTCTGTCCGATACGGCTTCTGGTGCTCAATGACGAGCACGAACGAATCCGACGGCGCCTTGACGGAAGACGATCCCCCGCCGGCCCGCGCTTTTCGGCCTTGGCCGAGGACGGTGTAACGCCCGGTTCTTCGTCGGCTCCGCAGTTCAGCATGCTGAAACAGATTTCGCCCGCTGCACACTACTCTTACTCGGGCAGGCGGGGTTTGTCAAGGCAGAATTGCGCCCCGTGCGCATCCCCCGGGCTTACAGCGGGTACTACAGATGGTCGAGAAACGCCGCAGCCCGCATACACCCAGGGGGTCCGAGCCACACATGAAAGCCGCCGAGCTCTTCGTGAGATGCCTGGAGAATGAGGGCGTCACCACCATCTACGGGGTCCCGGGAGAGGAGAACCTCGACGTGATGGACGCCCTCCTCGACAGCCCCATCACCTTCGTCACCACCCGTCACGAGCAGGCGGCCGCCTTCATGGCCGACGTGCACGGACGCCTCACCGGGCAGGCGGGGGTATGCCTATCCACGCTGGGTCCGGGAGCCACAAACCTGATCACCGGGGTGGCCGATGCGAACATGGACGGCGCTCCGGTGGTGGCCGTCGCCGGCCAGGCAGCCACGACCCGCCTGCACAAGGAGAGCCACCAGGTGGTCGACCTGGTGCGGCTCTTCGAGCCCATCTCCAAGTACAGCGCCCAGGTTCGCGCCCCGGAGATCGTGCCCGAGATCGTGCGCAAGGCATTCAAGGTAGCGCAGGTGGAGAAGCCCGGCGCGGCCTTCATCGAGTTTCCCGAAAATGTGGCCGGCATGGACGTGGAGGGCAAGCGGCCGCTGCGGAGGCAGGCCGCCATGCCTCCCATCGCCCCGCCCGAGAAGGTGACCCAGGCGGCCCGTATCATCTCCGCCGCGCGTTCGCCCCTCATCCTGGCCGGCAACGGCGTAATCCGGGCGGGTGCCGGCGACGAATTGGTGACTTTCGCCGAGAAGCTCGCCATCCCGGTGGCCACTACCTTCATGGCCAAGGGCGTGATCCCCTTTTCGCACGAGCTTTGCCTGGGAGCGGTGGGCCTGCAGGCCCACGATTTCGTCTCCTGCGGCTTCGACCAGGCCGACGTGATCGTGTGCGTGGGCTACGACATGGTGGAGTATCACCCCCGGCTCTGGCACCGGGACGACAGCCGCAAGATCGTGCACATACACGCCTCCCCGGCCGAGGTGGACGAGCACTACATCGTGGAATGCGGCGTGGTGGGACAGATCGGTGCCTCCCTGCGGGCCATCGCCGCCGAGGCGGCGCCCAGCCATCGCCCGTCGCCCTCCGCCCTGCGCCGCACCATCGTGGCGGAGATGGATGCCTGCGCAGACGATACGAGCTTTCCGCTCAAGCCCCAAAGGCTGGTGTGGGAGTTGCGTCGGGCCCTGGGGCCGGACGACATCCTGATCAGCGACGTGGGCGCCCACAAGATGTGGATCGCCCGCATGTATCAGGCGGAGCGACCCAACACCTGCATCATCTCGAACGGCTTCGCCGCCATGGGCATCGCCCTCCCC
>JAMDDA010000001.1 GCA_023488925.1 Actinomycetota bacterium | reverse complement strand
CTGACCTCGTACGCCTGGGCCAGAGTGATGCCGTCGGGGTTATACAACCATTGAAAGACGAAACCCTCGGTGAGCGCCACTATGGTGGCCGCCGCGATGCGGGTGTCGACGTTGCGGAATTCCCCGGCCCGGATGCCGTCGGCCACCGTCATTTCCACGTACTTGAGGATCGTCTGGTAGATGACCTGGGTGTAGTTGCGCACCGAGACCTCCCGGGGGGCCTGCGCCAGGAAATCCACCAGCACGATGTAGTAGTGCCGGGTGCGCTCCTCGCTCTCGAAGAGGTTCCGGAAGTACAGCCGCAGGCGCTCCCGGGCGGGCAGGCCGGCGTGATGGATCTCGTCGAGATCATCCTCCAACTTGTGCAGGATCTTCTCGAGCACCGCCCGGAACAGCAGATCTTTCTTGGGGAAGTGGTAGGACACCAGACCCTTGCTCACCCCGGACATGGCGGCCACGTCGTCGACCGTGGTGCCGTCGTAGCCGTGGGAGAGGATCAGCCGCAGGGCGGACTCGACGATCACCTCGCGCTTGCTCGGCGGACGACTCACCCGACACCTCCCCTCGGGCCCGCGGAGGAGCCCCGCGGTGTTCGAAACGCCCATCATCCTTACCGCACTATTCCCGTCACCAATTGCGGCAAGGCGATAAGGAGCGCTATACACACCCCATACGCCGGTAGAAACCACATCGCCCCCTTGGTGACCGTCTCGATGCGCAGGTCCGGCCGCAGGCCTTTCGTGATGAAGAGACAGACGCCCACCGGCGGCGTGATGGCCCCCATGGTGGTAATGATAGTGATGAGCACGGAAAACCAAGCCAGGTCGTAACCCAAACTGGAGGCCAGCGGGAAGAACACGGGCACGCTCAGGGTCAGAAACCCGAGAGCGTCGGTGAACATGCCTCCCAACACATACACCGCAATGATGGCTCCCAACACGGCCAGCGACGGCAAGGCGAGGCCGGTCACCCAATCGGCCAGCTCGTAAGGCATACGGCTGAAGGTGAGAAACCGCCCCAGCACGGTGGCACCGACGACGAGCAAGATGACCATGGCAGACGTATGCAGGGTGTCCAGCACAGCCGCCTTGAAGCCCGGCCAGTTCAGTTTGCGGCGCACCAAGGCGATAACCAGTGCGCCGAAGGAGCCGGCCGCCCCTCCCTCCGTGGGAGTGAACCAGCCGGCGTACATGCCGCCGATGACGAACAGGAACAGAACCAGGGTCTCGATGACGCCGTTCAACGCCACTACCTTCTCCTTCAACGTCACCTTGGGCCCCGCCGGGCCCAGTTTCGGGTTCCGGCGGCAAAGGGCGTAGATGGTGGCGATGAAAAGACCCGAGAGGATCAGGCCCGGGATGATGCTGGCCACGAACAGCTGAGCGATGGACTGCTCCGTCTGCAGGGCGATGATGATCAAGACCACGCTCGGCGGGATGACCACCCCCAAGGTGCCGCCCACGGCCACGCTGCCGGCGCTCAAAGCATCGTCGTACTTGTACTTCTGCATGACCGGCAGAGCGATGGTGCCCATCGTGGCACAGGTCGCGGCGTTGGAGCCGCAGATGGCGGCGAAGCCGGTGGACGCGGCGATGGTGGTGCCGGCCATACCCCCCGGCATGCGGCCCACCCATTTGTAGGCGGCGTTGAACAGGTCGTTCGTCACCCCCGAACGAAACACGATGTTGCCCATGAAGACGAACAAGGGGACGACGCTCATGCCATAGCTGGAGAGTCCCTCCCACACATCCGCTCCGAGAATGTTGAGCGCGGCGTCGGGAGAAGCGATGATCGCCAGGCCGAGAAAGCCCACCACGAACATGGCGAAGGCGACCGGCATCTCCGCGAACATCAACACGATGAGCAGGACGATGCCCAGGAGAGCCACCGTGACGTCGCTCATGCCGGCCTCCGACCGCGGAAGCCGCTGAGCGTCTCCACCAGGAGACGCAGGCAGAAGGCCGCGACGCCCAGAGCCACCAGGTACACGAGCGGGTAGTAGCTGATACGCAGCGTCTCGGAAAGCGTGCCCAGGCGCCGTATGTTGGTTGCGTATCCCGCCAGCTGCCAAGTCATCAAGACGAAGAGAGCGAGGCTCACCAGGCGCATCACTCCGACCAGCGCGGCCCGGGCCCGCGGAGGCAGACGGTCGGTGACCATCTCGATGGCGATGTGCGCCTTCTTTACCTGCGAATAGCCAAGGGCGAGCGCGGTGGTCAAAGCCGAGAGCCACCCCACCACTTCCGCGGTGGCCCCGAACGGCACGGCCACTTGACGCAGCACCATGTTGGCCACCGTGAGCAGCATCATCCCCACCAGGGTCACACCCGCCACCGCGGCGAGTACCGTGGTGAGGCGCGCACTCACGCCTTCCAAGAATCGCACGACGTGCCCTTCCTTTCTCGTGAAGCCCTGCCGGCGCGGCGGGCCCCGGGTTCGCCCCGGGCCCGCCGGTCGGCCCTCTCCCTACTCCTTACTTGTACTGCTGCGCGTACGCGGCCGCTTTCTCGCGGAGCTTGCCCAAGAAATCCTCAGCCGGCAGACCGGCGCCCGCCACCTGCGACACCGCGGTTTGTTCCAGCGGTTGCAGAGCGGCGTCCCACTTGGCCTTCTCGGCATCGCTCAGCGTGACGAACGTCACCCCTTGCCCCTGGGCATAGGTCATGGACTCCTTCACGTGGTCGTCCAGATAGGAGCCCGCAAACAACGACATCTCGGCACCCAGATCGTCGATCACCTTCTGCACGTCCGCGGGCAGGGAATCCCATTTCTCCTTGCTCATCAGCGCGGCGAACGAGATGACTCCCAACGGGTAGTCCGCGACGTATTTGGTCTTCTCGGCAAACTTGAAGTCCTTCAGGACTTCGCGCGAGGAGAGGTAGCCATCGATGACACCGGTTTGCAGGGATTGCCCGACTTCCGACATGGGCATGCCCACCGAAGCGGCCCCCAAGGCTTCCAGGGCTTTCGGCCCGCCCGGACTGCGGATCTCCATACCCTTGAGATCGGCCAAAGAGGCTACCTTCTTCACCGTGGCGATATAGCCGGGCTCGGTGGCGAAGGCCGTGATCACCTTGAACTTGTCGAGTTCCGCCGGCTTGAACTCCTGAATGAGGTCATAGAAAGTCAGACCGGCCACCTTGGCATTCGGGTAAAGACCCGGCAGGTCGTTCAACGACAGCAGCGGGAAGCGACCGGGCTCGTAGGTGGGGCAGGAAAGCCCGATATCGGCCACCCCCTGCAGCACCCCGTCGTACATGTTCTTGGCCGTGAGCAGCGTGCCTCCGGGGAACGTCTCGACCTTGACCCTACCGTTGGTGCGCTTCTCCACCTCGTCGGCCCACTTCTCCATTTGCACGGCGGGGAAGCTGTTCGCCGGAGCGAAGAAGGCGTACTTCAGCGTGATGGTCTCACCGGTGGCCGGCCCGCCGGTCTCGGTCGTCTGAGCGCTCGTCGCCTCCGAGCCGGCGGCGCTGGTCGTCGTGCTTTCGTTCGTTCCGCCGCCGCAGCCCACGGCACTCGTGAGCCCGAGCAGCGCCAAGACGAACAGCACCGTCAAGATTCTGCTTCGCATCGAATAACCCCTTCCTCCCTATCTACAGTCGACAGCATGATCCACGATCAGCAGCAGAAACCCGTTCCCCTAGCCATGCCCCAAAGCTCGTCCACCGGATACGACCATCACCTCCTTTGCTCGGTCAACCGCCCCGTTTGGTCCCCGCCGCCCAGACCCAGACCACGCGCGAAGGCCTCGAGGTTCAGAGCCACGAAGCGCGGGGGCACCAACCGGGCGATCACGTCTTTCCACACCTGCGCCTCGACCTCGAGCTCGGCCGCCAGGTGCCCCAGGAGGATGACTCCGGCCAGGGCGGCGGTCCCGAGCTCCGCGGCCTGCGCAGTGGCATTCACCCAGGTCACGCGGCCCGCGCGCCGTTCCAACACGCGCTGGATGTCGGCCTCCTCCGGGTAGCGGGCCTCGCCCATGTTCACCGAGGGCGGCGGAATCCGGTACCGGTTCACGATGACCGCACCCCCCGGCTTCAGGTGCTCGATCCAGCGGGCGGCCTCGAGCATCTCGAAGCCGAGCAGGTAGTCCGCCGTGCCCTTCTCGATGGTGGCCGAGTACACCTTGGTTCCCCAGCGCACCTGGCTCTCCACGCTGCCCCCCCGCTGAGCCATGCCGTGGACCTCGGACTTCTTCACGTCGTAGCCGGCCGCCAGGCCCACCTCGACCAGGACGGAGAGGTAGAGGTTGTAGGTCGCCTCAGTGAACTCGTTGGCGATGACGGCGGCCATGGTGTAGGAGGGCGCAAAAAGGGAGGCCGATAT
>JAMDDA010000181.1 GCA_023488925.1 Actinomycetota bacterium | reverse complement strand
CGCCGGGAGGCACGGGCACGGAGAGCTCGTAGTCCTGGCCTACGTAGTGCATGTCGGCGGACCGCACCAATTCGCTCGCCCCCTCGGGAGCGTTCTCCCGTTGGAGCCAGCCCCTCGCCTGTTCCTCCAGGGCCTCAAACACCCTGTTGACCCCGCTCACGTCAGGGTTCGCGCACTTGGTGATGAAGGTCCGGCCGAAGTCCGCCCGGGGGTCGGCGCTCACCTCGGCCGTGACCTCGGGCGAGATGGTCATGAGGTAGGGAATATTCATCAGCTGGAGGTGCGTGAGGCCTCGTTTGGTGTTGCGTGGGGGGTAATCCACTCCAACAATGGCGTTGCTCGGCTGCACCGACAGTTCCGCCTGGTTGATGAAGTGGAACGGCGCCGTGAACGACGCCTCCATGAGCGTCCCCTCCATGGTGGGGTGCCCTGTCCAGTAGGGCATGATCTCGAAGGCCCGCGGTGTGCCGAACTTGTCGATCTTGTCGGAGTGCTCGACCATCACCCGGCCGGGCGGGAGCTGCTTGATGTAGTCGTTGATCTGTTTGTAGGCCGGCCAGGCGTCCTTGCCCTCGTAACCCGAGTAGTTCCAGCGGATCCAGCCCGAGGCCGTGGTACTCGCGGTGATGACCACCACCGAGACGATCACCGCCAAGACCGGCGGGTAGACGTGCTTGGCCGTAGGCGTCCGCAGGCCGAAGAGGTCGTCCATCACCACCAGGAACGGGCGGAGCAGCCAGGTCGCCCCGTAGGCCGCCCAGAGAAAGGTCGAGAAGTAGAAGAAGGGCAGGAGTCGGGCGTTCCACAGGCGACCATTGGGCAGCACGTAGAAGGCCGCCACCATGGTGACCGTGATCCAGAGAAGAGGCAGAGTCTTGCCGTCGCGTCGAGCCACAGCGTAGGCCATGCCCACCACGCCCAGCGCGGCGGCCGGGCGCAGATCCACGGGCACCAGGTCCTTGAACTGCCTGAGCTGGTTCCAGGCCATATGCGCGGTCCAAGGCATCTTGTCCAGGAAGGGCAGGCCCCAGAAGGCCGTCAGACAGAAGCCGAGGAGGAACACTGCGCCCATGTAGAGCACGGCCCGCAGGTTCCGGTGCACCAGGAGGAGGCCGGGCGCGATGATCACCAAAGCGATCGTGGTGACGATGTGGGAGAGCACCAGAGCCATGAGGATGAGGCCGTTCACGGCGAACAGCCAATCGAACCGCTTTCGCTCGAGACCCCGGTGCAGAGTTCCCAGGAAGAGGAAGACCAACGCGAAGCTCAGCGAGTAACCGAACTCACCCGCCAGTGTGCTCAAGATGTTCCCGCCGTAGATGGAGTAGCTCTCCATGAGCAGAAAACCCAGGGCGGCCGCCGCTGCCAACAGCGGAAAGGGCGGGCGTAACCGGAGCAACCGGCCGTAAGCATACGCGCACAAGGGCAGCAGGAAGACGCCCGCGACCGTCACCAGCTTGAAGGCCAGGGTGTAGGGGAGAATGAAGTTCAGCAGCGCAATCAGCAGGAAGGGGAAGGGGAAGTAGAAGGTGAGCATGGGCATGCCCGCGTACCATCCCGGCGCCCAGCCCGTGAGGCGGAAGTTCGGGAGCAGCTCCTCGATCAGGTACTGGGCGGGGTAGTGATGCGCCCCGGTGTCCCCGCCGGCCGTCGTCGTCAGGCTGAAGAGCAGACTCGGCTTGTAGAAGACGAAGAGCGTGATATAGACGGCCAGGAACACGGCCGCCACGGAAAGCCTCCCCCAGAGACGACCGCCCTCGGCCGGCCGATCACCGTCACGCCTCGGAGCCGACACGTCCGGCTCCCCGGTCCCACCAAGTCCGACCGGGACAACGGCGGGGCCGGCAGGCGGCGCCCCCTCCTTACCCGCGGTGGACATCTCGCTGGTCTCGTGCTCCACGCAGCTGCTCCTTCCAGAAAATGAGACGAAGCGCCAACAGTCCCTTGATCGTACGGGGGATGCGCCGCACGATACTCGACCGCGCCTTCCGTTTCTCCTCGACCACGACCGGGATGGCTCCCACCGCCACCCCGCCCCGGCGGGCCCGGAGAACGAGCTCCGTATCGAAGAGATCCTTACCCATGACCACTCCCGGCAGATAGGCCTCGACCACCTCCCGGCGGAACACCTTCATGCCGTGCGTGTCGTCCACCCGGGGATCGAAAAGCACCCGCAAGACCAGGGTGAAGACCCGGCTCACCAGCCGGCGGAACGGCGAGCGTCGGTCCTGCGAGCCACCCATGATCTTGCTGCCCACCACGATACCGAAGCGGTCGGTGAGCGCCGCGGCGGCCACGACGAAGTCCAGGTCATGGTAGTCGATGTCGAAGTTGACCACCAGCTCCCCGCGGGCGCACGCCATCCCGCGCCGCATCGCCTCGCCGTAGTCGGGCACGGGCAGGTGCAACACCCGCAGGCGCGGCTCCCGCATGGCCAGGGCGTCGGCCAATGCGGCGGTGGTGTCGGTGCTCCCGTTCTCGCTGAGCACCATCTCGAAATCGAGGCCGTGCGCATCGAGCTCCCGCACCAGCGAGCGCACCTCGGCCTCGAGACAATCCGCCTCGTTGTGTACGGGGATCACCACGGAGAAACGGGGAGCCCTCAGCGCGGGCGCAGTCATGCCGCCCCCGTCATGCGGGTCGAGCGGAAGGCCAGGAACCGGTAACCCAGAAAGTTCCATACCATGGAGACCACGGAGGCCCCGACCTTCTGGGCGTTGACAGCCAGGACCGACGTGCCCCCCATCCAGGAGTGGAGCAGATATATGCCGGTGTCGTTGAGCGCGAGGCCGATGAGGCTGACCGTCACGAACACCAGCGCCTGGCGCCACCACCGGTGCCAGCCGCCGGCCGAGAACGTCCAGTGCTTGTTCCAGAAGAAGCTGTTCACGATCCCGGCCGCCACGGAGAGGGTGTTCGCCACAAGCAAGGGGAGCCCCACTACGTGGTACAGCAGGTTGAGCAGAGCGAAATCGACGGCCGTGTTCAGCACACCGACGATGCCGAAGCGGACCACCTGCCCCGCGACCTTTTCCCGCCGGAGGGCTCGGGGCACGAACCGCCGGCGCCACGGTTCTCCTGAAAGCGGCGAATGACCCTGGGGGGGTTGCGTGGCTATGGGTCTCACACTCGACTGTCGGGGACTCGGGATGTGCGGCGTGCGCGCGGCGGTGGCCTGCGCGCGCATATGCTACCACGCAGGCACACCCGCCGACCGGGCAGGAGAGCGGGCGCGCACGCCTAACTTAATAACCGGGTGGAGGGCCTGACCACCGGGTGGAGGGCCTGACCACCGGGTAGGAGGCCGCCGCCCGCCGCCCACTCGGAAACCCCGAGGCACGGCGCGTCGTTGCCTCGGCGACGGCCCTCGGATATGATAGGTCAATCAGTCTCTGAGGCTGCCACCTCGCCCAGATACGGTCCGGCCGAGAAACCACACGGTTCGCGGGCCGTCGCGCGATGAAGCCTCGACAGAGATGAGGAGAGAGGGGAGGTGATAATGAAGAAGGTCTCGTTCCTGGCAGTGGTCTTGTTGATCGTGGTCGCGGCGATCGTCGCAGCGGTCGTCCTCGACGGCAACCAGGCCGGCGCCTATCCGACGGGCTTCTCGGGGGGCTGCAACACCTGTCACTCGAAGACCGGAGTGGCGTGGCCCCACAACGTGGCGGCCCACGCGGCTATCCTCGGCACCTGCACGAACTGCCATACCACACCGAACGGTGGCGCAGGCACGGTCGACATCGCCAAGTGCACCACCTGTCACGGCTCCGCGGCCACCATCGCCGCGAAGGCCGCGCACAGCAGCCTGGGTTGCCTGAGCTGCCACGGCGCCACGACCACCACGGCGCCGCCGACCACGACGACTACGGCAGCACCGACTACGACCACCACGGCGCCGCCGACCACGACGACCACTCCGCCGTCGACCACCAGCACGACCGCGGCACCGACTACGACCACCAGCACGACCGCGGCACCGACTACGACCACCACGGTCCCGACCGGTCAGCCGACGTTCACCGGCTAGTCACCGGACGGCCGTACATGCAGGAAAAGGGCGCCCACCGGGCGCCCTTTTCCCGTTGCAGATGGGTACTCTTCAGCTCCGGGACGAGGCCGGCCCGGTCTTGCCGGGAAGATCCCACTCCAGCGTCAGGGCTTCGGCAACCCGCCCGCCCCCCGCCCGCTTGGCCGTGTAGAGCCCCTCGTCGGCCAGGCGGATGAGACACCGGGCTGTATGCTTGAAGTACTCTTGGCCCAGGGGCCGGGGCAGCTCTCCGTCCATGAAATCCCGCGGCTCGAGCGTCGCCACACCCAAGCTGGCTCTGACC
>JAMDDA010000220.1 GCA_023488925.1 Actinomycetota bacterium | reverse complement strand
TCTGGGTGAACTCCGGCTGGCGGTCGGCGCGCAGGTCCTCGTCGCGGAAGCACTTGGCGATCTGGTAGTAGCGGTCGAAGCCGGCCACCATCAGGAGTTGTTTGAAGAGCTGCGGCGACTGGGGCAAGGCGTAGAACTCCCCCGGTCGGAGGCGGCTGGGGACGAGAAAATCGCGGGCTCCCTCAGGCGTGCTCTTCGTGAGAATGGGGGTTTCGAGCTCGACGAAGCCTTCGCCCTCCAAGTAGCGGCGCACGGCTTGAACCACGCGGTCGCGCAACAACAGGTTGCGTTGCATGCGCGGGCGGCGCAGATCTATGTAGCGGTACTTGAGGCGCAGAGTCTCGTCCACGTCGATGCGGTCTTCGGGGTAGAACGGCGGGGTCTTGGCCCGGGCCAGGATCTCCAGGGTATCGACCACCAACTCCACTGTTCCCGTGGGGATGTTGGGGTTCACGTGCTCCTCCCCCCGGGCGCGCACCGTGCCCGCGGCGGAGACCACGAATTCGTTCCGCAGCGCGTGAGCCTGCGCGTGCGCCGCGGGCGCTGCCTCGGGGTCGAAGACCAGTTGCAGGAGACCGGTGCGATCGCGCAGGTCCACGAAAACCAACCCGCCGTGATCACGGCGCCGGTGCACCCAGCCTGCCACTGCGACCCGCTGCCCGACACGCTCCTCCCCAATGTCACCGCACCAGTGTGTCCTGTAGCTCATGCGCCGTCCCTTTCCGCTTCAACGATCCGCGCGATCGCGTCGATACGGGGCAGACGCTCCTCCTGCCCGGTGGAGAGCCGTTTCAGCGTGATCGTGCCCCCGGCGAGCTCGTCGTCTCCGATGATGGCGGCGAACTTGGCCCGGCTGCGGGCGGCCTGCTTCATCTGCCCCTTCACGCTCCGGCCGAGGAAGTCGAGGTCGGCCGCCGCGCCCTGCCGCCGCAAGTCGTGGGCCAATACGAAGGCCGCCTCACGAGCGGCCTCCGTCAAAGCCACGAGATAGGCCGCCGGTCCCCGCCCCTCGGGTAGATCCTGCCGCGAACGGGTCAGCGCAAGAAGGATGCGTTCCACCCCGGTGCCGAAACCCACACCGGGGGTCGGCGGCCCCCCGATGGCTTCCACGAGGTTGTCGTAGCGGCCGCCCCCACCCACGCCTGCCTGCGCCCCGAGGATCGCCGATTGGAATTCGAATGTGGTGCGCGTGTAGTAGTCCATGCCCCGCACGAGCCGGTGGTCGGAAACGAAGGCGATGCCCTGCAGCCCAAGATAGGTCTGCACCGCCGTGTGGTGCTCGGCGCAGGCCGGGCACAGCGAGTCTGTCAGCCGGGGCGCCCCGACCATGACCGCCCGGCACCCCTCCACCTTACAGTCGAAGGTGCGCAGCGGGTTCAGGCGGGTGCGCGCTCGACACTCCGGGCACAAGGCCGGCGCGTGCACTTCCAGGAACCGGCGCAGCTCCGCCGCATAGGCCGGCCGACATTCGCGGCAGCCCATGGAGTTCAAGCGGAGCTCGACCTGGGCCAGGCCGATATGGTCGTAGAGGGCGGCCAGCACACCGATCACCTCGGCATCCAACATCGGCGAGTCCGACCCGAACGCCTCGATTCCGAACTGCCAGTGCTGCCGGTAGCGCCCGGATTGAGGGCTCTCGTAGCGGAACATGGGCCAGTGGTACCAGAGCTTCACCGGCTGCGGCCAGGTATGCATGCCGTGCTCGACGTAGGCGCGGGCGGCGGATGCGGTGCCTTCCGGACGGAGGGTCATGCTCCGGCCCCCCATGTCCGCGAAGGTGTACATCTCCTTGCGGACGATATCGGTGGACTCTCCCACACCCCGGGCGAAGAGGCGGGTTTCCTCGAACATGGGCGTGTCCAGGCGTCCGTAGCCGTAGCGCCGGAAGATCTCCTCCGCGCACGCGACCAGCCAGCGGCGCACAGGCTGATCCTGGGGCAGGATGTCGTACGTGCCCTTCGGAGCGGTGATGCGCTCAGCCACGAGGCACCAACCCGGTCAGGAAGGGGTTGGCCCGCATCTCGTCCCCCAACGTGGTCGCCTGCATGTGGCCGGGGAACACCTGTGTGGACGGCGGGTACCGGTCGATGAGCTTCTGCACGGAGGCCACCAAGGTGTTGAAATCGCCCCCCGGAAAGTCCGTGCGGCCCACGGAACGGTAGAAGAGCAGATCGCCGCAAAAGAGGGAACCGCCCGCTTCGTAGGTGAGGCACCCGGGCGAGTGACCCGGGGTCTCGATGACCGCCCACATCCCCTTCATCTTCCTGACCACGTCGCCCTCCTTCAGCACGAGGTCGGGCTCCCGGCCGGGTACCCCCTCGAAACCGGGGAAGGGCACGTACCGGTCGGGTGCACGCAACATGGGCGCGGTATCCCGAGCGCATCCCACGAGCGCTCCGGTGGCCCGCGCCAACTCGGCCACCCCGCCCAGGTGGTCGATGTGGCCGTGGGTGAGGAGGATGTGCGTCAAAGTGAGGCCTCGTTGCTCCACAATCGCCGCCAGCCGCTCGGGCTCTCCGCCCGGATCGATGGCGCAGGTCCGCCCTTCGCCGTCGGATACCAGATAGCAGTTGGCCTGGAGTGGTCCCACGGGAACGCACACAATCTTCATCGCAAACTCCGACTTCTCGGATTGGCTGCAAACGGAGCGTCAATTGTAGCAGAGCGCCCGGTGACCCCCGGTGCGGCGGGCGGCGAAGCCGGTCCCTCCCGTGGACACGGGCCCGGACCGGCCCTCACACTTCTTTGCGCAGCATCTCCTCGATGAGCGCGTCGACCTCGGGGGGCAGCGTCACGCCGGGATCGGGCGCGGCGCACGCCGGCGCCTGCCCGGGCGGCGTAAGCGGCCGGCCTGCCAGCATCGCCTCGTAGGCCTTGAGCTTCAGCTTCGTGCGGATCTCTTCGATGCGGCTGACCAACACATCGCGGGTGAGACCCTGGACCGGGAGGGAACAGGACTTCGCCCCGAGGTCGGCCAGCACGGCCGCCTGCTCCGCTCCCGCCTCGTCGAAGCGGCGGGCGGCTTCCAACAGGAGCTGCTCCATGGTGCTCTGCACCGTCCAGCTCTCGGCTCGATGGGTGGAGTCGAAGGCGAAGACGCCCTCAGTCCAGGGCACGGCCGCGAAAAGCGCGTCCTCCCCTTCCGCCGGCTCGGGGCCGTCGAGCCGGCCCGCGACCAACTCCCCCTCCTCCAACCACAGCCGGCACCGCTGTTCGGCGTCGGGCGTCACCACGGTGAGGCAACCCGAGGCCCGCCCTCCGTGGAGGGTCTGTAGTACCTCGGGGAGGCTGAGCTCGGTCAGGCTGCCGCGGAGTCCCTCGGCAACGAGCTCGGGCGGTATGGCGTGGGTGCGCCGGAAGACCGCCCGCACGCGGGCCAGGAGCTCCCGGGGACGGAAGGGCTTGACCAGGTAGTCGTCGGCTCCCACGTCGAAACCCTTGACCGGGTCGTCGACACAGGTCAGGAAGATGAAGGGGATGTGGGCCGTCTGGGCGCTGTCCTTGAGGAGGGCGCACAGCTCGAGCCCGCTCATGGTGGGCATCAGCACATCAGAAAGGATCAGGTCCGGCGGGTCGTCGACGACCTGCCGAAGGCCCTGCAGACCGTCGGCGGCCGTGTAGACGTCATAGCCGGCCTGCTCCAGGAGGTCGGCCACCATGTGGCGCAGCTCGGCGTCGTCTTCCACGATGAGGATGCGGCGCTTCATCCTGGGTCAATGCGGCGCTTCATCCTGGGTCAATGCGGCGCTTCATCCTGGGTCAATGCGGCACGACTCGGTAGGCGTCGTAGACCGTGTCGATGCGGCGGATGCGCTGCAGCACGGTTTCCAGGTAATCCACCCCTGGCACTTCGAACACGAAGCGGTCACGCACGATGTTGTCCTCGGTCGTGTGAATCTGGGCGGCCAGGATGTTCACCCCGCTCTCAGCCAGGGTGCGCGAGATGTCCTCCAGCAGACGGCTGCGGTCGTAGGCTTCCACCTGGATCTCCACCCGGAAGGGGGCGCGGGCGGCGGTGTCCCAGTGGACGGGAGTGAAGCGTTCCGGATTCTTCTCCAGCGCCCGCACGTTGGGACAGTCCCTCCGGTGGACGGTGATGCCCTTGCCCAGGGAGATGTACCCGACGACATCGTCTCCCGGAACGGGGCGGCAGCACTGCGGGATGCGGATGGCCACGTCCTCGATGCCCTCGACTCGGATGCCCAGGTCGCCGGTCGTGGTCCGGCGTGTCCGCGGGACGACCGCAGAACGCGGTAGATCCTGCTTCACCTCGGCCACGTCTCGGTTGAGTTTCTGCATGACCTTCGTGAGCACTTGCTGCGGATCGACCTCTTCGGCGAC
>JAMDDA010000124.1 GCA_023488925.1 Actinomycetota bacterium | reverse complement strand
CGACGACGCCATCCGGTCGTGGATCGTGGAGAAGTTGGTCAGCAGGCCACCCAGCCAGCGGTGGGAGACGTAGGGCATGCCCACGCGCGAAGCTTCGTCCCTGATCGCGTCCTGACACTGCTTCTTGGTGCCCACGAAGAGGACCGAGCCACCCCGTTCACTCACGTTGCGGGTGAAGTCATAGGCCCGGTCGAGCAGCTTCGTGGTCTTCTGCAGATCGATGATGTGGATGCCGCCGCGCTCCGTAAAGATGAAGGGCTTCATCTTCGGGTTCCAGCGGCGGGTCTGGTGTCCGAAGTGCACTCCGGACTCCAGGAGCTGTTTCATGGAGACAGCCGGCATGAAGAGATCCTTTCTCCTCGGTTTTGTACTGAGCTCGGAGGCACCCGCGGGACCGGGAACACCCGGCACCGCCGCAGGCGGCACCCTCCGAGGTCGTCGGAATGAGCGCGGAGATAGTAACACACGGAAACACCGCCGCGGGTGCACGTGCCGGACGGCACGAGGCGAACCGGCGACGGCCGCCGGACCGGCGCCCGTCGCTCGGGGGCGAACGGCCGTTCGCGGGCTCAGGAGGAGAGCGCCCCGGGCTCCAGCTCCTGTTTCATACGCCCCTTCAGCCGGAGGATGGCCTTGGTATGGAGTTGGGAGACGCGCGACTCCGTCACCCCAAGAACCTCGCCGATCTCCTTGAGGGTGAGACCTTCGTAGTAGTACAGACCGATGACGATCTTCTCCCTCTCGGGCAAACGTTTGATGGCGTCGGCCAGCAGCTCCTTGACCGCCTGGATATCGAAAGCCCGGGAGGGGTCGGGGGCGGACACATCCTCGATGGTGTCCATGAGGGTCACCCGGTCTCCCCCGGACCCGCTCAGCGTCCAGAACTCGTCGAGCGCCACGATGGACGCGCTGCTGATTTGGGTGAGGATGTCGTGGAACTCGTCCACGGTGATCTCGAGCTCGGCGGCGATCTCCTCATCGGAAGGCGCGCGGCGGAGCTCGTTCTCCAGCTTGGTCACGGCCCGCTCCACCTGCCGGGCCCAGCTGCGCACCGAGCGCGGAACCCAATCGAGGGCACGCAGCTCGTCGATGATAGAGCCCTTGATCCGGGAAATGGCGTACGTCTCGAACTTGATGTTGCGGGACGGGTCGTAGCGTTCCAGCGCACCGATCAGCCCGAGGAGACCGTAAGAGATGAGGTCCGACTCCTCGATGTGAGCCGGGAGCCCGGTGCCCATGCGGCCGGCGACGTACTTCACCAGGGGTGAGTAGGCAAGGATGAGCTCGTCTCGGGCCTTGGCGTCGCCTTGCTCCTTGTAGCGACGCCAGAGCTCCTCCACGGCATGCTCTTTCTCTTTCTTCTGCTGCTCCACCGACATATCAGGCCCTCGGATGCGCCCGCCGATACGCTCGGCGCAGATGCGTGGCCGACACATGCGTGTAGACTTGGGTAGTGCTCAGCGAGGCGTGCCCGAGAAGCTCCTGAATGGAGCGGAGGTCGGCGCCGCCCTCGAGGAGGTGAGTCGCGAAGGAATGCCGCAACGAGTGGGGGGAGATGGCGACACCCAAGGCCGCCTGCCGCAGTCGGACCTGAAGCCGCCGGCGGACGTCCGAGGGGGAGAGGGCACGCCCCCTCCGACTGAGAAAGAGGTGGTCCTCGTGGGGGGATCCGGCCGCGAGCAAGACCGGCCGGCCGTGGTCGAGGTAACGGCGGACCGCCGCGGCGGCCTCCTGCCCGCACGGCACCACCCGGACCTTCCTCCCTTTTCCCCTCACACGAACCTCTCGCCTCTCGAGATCGACGTCCTGCACCGCCAGGTCCAGGATCTCCCGGCTCCTCAAGCCGCACGAGTATAGCAACTCGAGCAAGGCCCGGTCCCGCAGCTCGAGAGGCTCCTCGCCGGCCACGGCTTCCAGCAGCTCCGCGGTTTGAACCGGCGTCAGAACCTGGGGGAGAAGACGGGCTTGTTTCGGCGCGGACAGCCCCGAGGCCGGGCTGGTTTCGATCACCTCTTCGTCGGCACAGAAGAGCAGGAACCGACGCACGGACGAGAGCTTGCGGGCGACCGACGCCCGGGCGTACCCGCGGGGGCGGTCGGGGGCCGTGGGGCGGTCGGGGGCCGGGGGGCGGTCGGGCAACGCCCTCGGCAGCACCCCCTCCGACAACGCCGCCACGAAGGCACGCACGTCGACCGGCCGGATCTCGCCCACGGTGGCCACACCCCGGGAGTAGAGGAACTCCACGAACTGGTGCAGGTCGACCCGGGCAGCCGCAAGAGTCGACCGGCTGTACCCGGCGGCCACCAAGCTGCGCAGAAATGAGAGGACGAGCCCGTCGAGGCCGGAGAAGCCCTCCCGGGGATCGTCGCCGTCGGCCTGCCCAGACTCCAGCGTCGCGCCCTCCTTCCCTCGGCTCGTGCGTCTCTTTTACGATACAAGCATATAGCGTCCGGGACCAGCCCGCGCGGCCGCCCCCTGCAGCTCCAGGAGGGCCAGCGCGGCCGCCGCCTCGGCGGCCGAAAGACCGGCGGCGGCCGCCACTTCGTCCGCCGTCTGGGCCCCGCCGGCGAGAGCCACGACCACCAGCCGGACCGCCGACCCGAGCTCGGGGCCTGCCTGGGGTTCCCTATGGGGCGGTCCCTCCCCGCGCTCCCCCTTTCCGTTCGGGTCTCCCGGAAGAACTCCTCCACCGCCCGCCCGGCGGGCCCGTGCATCGACGCCCAGAGCCAATCCGCGGACCACGGCCACTCCGGCCGTCGCGGATTCGTGGCAAACACGGCTGGGGGAATGGTGACCGTGCTCCCGGCCGTGGCCAGGGGCCCGGTGAAACGGACCACGATGTAGGCTTAGGCCGCTGAAAGACCTCTCGGATCCCGCAGCCGATGAAGTATTCGTAGCTCTACAGAATCCGGGGTTTGGAGCAGGGGGTTACCGCACCCGTTTCAGCAGCAAACCCTGGGGTATCCACGTCTCGGAGGGACCCTGCAGCTTCTCGTACGCGACCCATGCCACCTGTCTCCCGTTGGTCAGAGCGTCGCCCAGACTGCCTTCGGCGACCTCTGTCTCTGCGTGCGAGGCAAGATCGTAGGCCAAGAGGTGCAGGTTCCCGTCTGCTCCGGGCCTCCACCCGACCATGCCGCCGCCCGCCAACCGCGGAAGATCACCCGGCAGCCCGGCGCCCAGGTTGACGGTCTCCGCGGACTCCGCGTCGTACAGAACAATGGAGGAGGCCTGCGGCGAGTTCTGCCACCACACCACGTATCGGCCATCGGTGAATGGGCCCGCCGGCGTAAAGGACGAGGGACCCGTACTGAACGAAGCATTCATATGAACACCGCCCCCGAGCCGCTTTCGCCCGCCGGCGGCAAGGTTGGCCAGATAGACCTCTGCAGAGTTCTGGGTGCCGAAGAGCCAGGTCACCAGGTCACCGGCCACCTGCGGCCGGAAATCCGTCCCTTGGTTGTCGGTCAGCTTGGTGGTAACACCGGTGGCCAGATCGTAGGCGAAGATCTCTCGGCTTTGCCCGTTGGGGGCCGACCAGACCACGTGGCCGGTGTCCATGTCCGGCTGGAGGTACCCAGCCTCCCCGTATGTGACCGCCCCCGGAAGGGCCAGCCGGACAATCTGTCTTTCCTCCGTCGTTTCGGGGTCGATGAGATCCAGGGTGACATCGGACGGGCCCGGCCAATCCTCCTAGACGTTCTCGGTCAGCAAGAGCGATCCCCGGAGCACCAGCACGCTGGTCCCGCCCACCTGCTCGGTCAGTAGCTCGGTCTCCCCCGAGGCGCTGCCGGCCGTAGAGTTGCCCGGAAGATTCTCGGCAGTGGTCACGACGTCGGGCGTCGGCTGTAGGGCCTCGTAGAGCCGGAACGATCCGAATCCGGCAAGAACGAGGACAGCAACAGCTGCTGCATAGCCGAGACGGCGCCGCCGGCGCATGCTCCGAGCCCGCTCCTCGATCACCCCACGCACTGAACCCACCTCGGGGCGAATGCAGCACGCCCACCGGCCTGACCTACGCGCCATCGGGACGAGTGTCTGGCTCCAAACTGATTCCGACCGGGACGTCTCATTTTGCTCACTCCCCCAACCATCGCCCTCCAGGGTCCAGTGTCTGCCTGGCTTGGGCGGATAGCCGTTCCCGCGCCAGCGATTTCACGACGTTCGACAGCGGCGAAGAGGACACCTGGTTCCTGATCGTGACGCCCTGTGAGGCACGAATCAGTTCAACCAACGCATGATCCGGAGGGAAACTTGGGCCCGCAAGAATCCTCAGGACTGTTCCGTCGTTCAACGAGAGGACTACCGCCACGAGTTCCCCGGGCGATTCCGGCGCAAACTCGGTGACGGGACTTCTGCTCAGAGCGTCGAGGAGGCGACTCAGGGAGTCTCGATCAGG
>JAMDDA010000139.1 GCA_023488925.1 Actinomycetota bacterium | reverse complement strand
CGCCTTCGACCCGCAGGCGGAGAAGCTCGTTCAACACGCGGCCCACCGCCGGGCCCGGGCGCAGTCCGAGTGCCACGATGTCGGAGCCGGTGACACTCAGCGTGCGCCGCCGGAGCTCGTCCACGTGGCGGCGCATCCGTCGCCGGGCCAGGGCGTTCTGGGCGCGGGCAAGGGCGAAAACCAGGGACTCGCTCGGCACCTTCCGCAACGTCTGGTAGATCTCCCAGTCGCCCAGTCCGGCGGCCGCCAGTTGCTCATCCAGCCGCGGCGCCAGCACCACGGTACGGCGCACTACCTGGCTGTCGGCATGGCGCAGGCGCAGTTTCTCCAACCACATGAAGAGTTCCTCGTGGCTCATGTTGCGGGTGATCGCAGCGAGGCGCAGGCGCCAGGGCACCACCTCGCCTTCCAGGTGGAGCTCCTTGGACAAAGCATCGAGTTTCCTTATCAGCTCGACCGTCCGTTCACCGGTCGCCAGCTTTGGATGCACCTGGCGGGCCACCCCCAGTTCGAACAGGCGCGCGAGAGTCCACGCTACATCGTCCTCACTCAGCAAAGCGACGAGTTCGTCCCGCAGCCGGGCACTGGAAAGGTCGCCCACCAGATGCATGTCGACGCAACCGCGGGCCAAGGCCCGCGTCTGCTCGTCCATGCGGAAACCGTAACGGTTTTCGTAGCGCACCGCCCGAAAGATACGGGTGGGATCCTCGATGAAGCTCAAGTTGTGCAGGACCCGGATGATCCCTCGGTGGAGATCGCGCAAACCGCCGAAAAAGTCGAGCACGCTGCCGAAGTCGTCGCCCTTCAACGAGACGGCCATGGCGTTGATGGTGAAGTCTCTTCGGAAGAGGTCCTGGCGGATCGAAGCATGTTCCACGCTGGGGAGGGCGGCCGGGTAATCGTAGAACTCGGTCCGCGCGGTGGCCACATCGATATGCAGGGGCCGACTGCGCCCGGCCAGCCAGGCGGGCTCCCGACCCAGGGCTCCCGGCGGGAGCAGGACGACCGCGGTCTGGAACTTCTGGTGCGCACGTACCCTCCCTCCGAGCCGCGCGGCCAACCGCCGTGCGAATTCGATGCCGTTGCCTTCCACGGCGATGTCCACGTCGTAGTTGGGTCGCCCCAGGAGAAGGTCCCGTACGAAGCCGCCCACCAGATAGACCCCGGCGAACTCCTCGGAAAGGGCCGAGGCGGCCTGAAAAAGAGGCCCGAAAAAGGGCAGGTCGCGGAGGTTGGCCACCGTCGGGGTGCGGGCATCGGCTTCCGCCCGTTTCTCTGCGGAGCGCCCTTGAAAAGCGGCCAGGACATCGGTGCGGGTGGCAATACCCACGACGTCGCCCACCCGTACCGTGCCCTCGCGCTCCGCCCGGGCGAAGCCCTCCTCGGTGAGCACCGGGAGACGGCCGACGTTCGTCTCGACCATGCGTCGCCGCAACTCCTCGACCGTGGCCGTTTCCCGGGCGAAGACCACGTTGCGGGACATGACCCCCTTCACCGGCGCGTGGCCCAGGCCGTGGCGGACGGCTTTGTCGAGGTCGCGGCGGGCGACGATGCCTACCACCCGCTCCCCTTCCCGGACCGAGATGCCCGAGTGTCCGTAACGCTGCGCCGCCAGCAGAGCCTCGTCCACCGAGGTGTCGGCGTCGATGAAGCGGACCGGCCGACTCATGATGTCGGCTGCCGTGAGCGTGGCGAGATGTGAATGGGCAAGGGCAGCCAGCAGTCGGTCAATCACCTCCTGCGGTCGCTCGGCCCGCAACACGGCGGAGGCAGCCTGGGCGTGCCCTCCCCCGCCGACCGAGCGCAACAGGGCGGCCACGTCGACCGAGCCGGCCCGGGAGCGGGCCGTAACGAACACCCGCTCTTCCATGGCTACCACCTGCAGGAAGATCTCGCAGTTGAGGAGCTCCATCACCTTGTGGGCGATGACACTGAGACCGTCGATGTACGTGGGTACCTGCAGGGCCACCACGTGCACCTCTTGCCCCCGCACGCGCTCCACCCGCACTTCGTCTACTATCCGCAGCAGGAGTTCCCTCTGTTCGCGGGTGAGGGGGTTGTGTAGATAGTGCTCGATCAGGGCTTGGGAGGCGCCGAGACGCAGGCAAATGGCCAACATCTCGGCGTCACGGATGGTGGTACGCGGGTAGGTGAGGGAACCGGTGTCCTCGTGGATGCCCAGGGCGAAGATGGTCGCCTCCAAAGGCGACACAGGCAGGTCACGCTCCCGCAGGATATGCAACATGGAGGTGGCCTGGGCCCCGTCCGCCGACACCACCCAGTTCTCACCACGGACGAAAAGCGGGCGCTGCACACCTTCGGTCAGGTGGTGGTCGAAGACGACGACCTCCACACCCGGCCTCTCGCACAGAGGGGCCAGCTCCGCGAGCCGGGTGCAGTCGGCCGTGTCCACCACGATCAACCGCTCGACGGCCTCCTGAGCGAGGTCTTTCAGTCCCGTGATGGGCAGATCTTCACCGTGCATGGCGGCGAACTCCCGGACGTTCCGGTTGAGAGACCCGGCAAACACGATGCGCGCCTCGGGATACAGGCGCGCCGCAGCCACCGTGGCGGCGAACGCATCGAAATCGGCGTTCTGGTGCGTGGTGATCACCGTGGCGATCTTGAGTGCAGCGGCGGGCACAGTCATGGCATGCGCAAGTATACCCCGTGGCCTCGCCCGACTCTGCCCGCAGTGGAGGCGGAACGCCCGGCTACTCCTTGCCCACGATGCGGCGCAGATTCATGAGGATGACGGCTGCCTCCGCCTTGCGAACCGGGACGAAAAGGTCCGCCTTCACCGGGTCGATGCCCGTGTCCACAAGGAGCCCCCCGTGGACCGCGGCCTGGAGCGCGGACTTCAGGCCGTCGGAGATATCCAAGGCGGCGATGCTCTCGTTGGGTATGGTGGGTTCCTTGAGTTTCGCTCCTGCCGCCCGTACGGCCACGATGATGACGTGGGCAAGTAACACCGGCTGGTTGGGCTGGAACTCCGGCGGGGTGGTCGCCGGCCCGCTCATGACCCCTTTTCGGTACACCACCGCTACGTAGTCCGCGAGGTCCGTGCGGTCCGCGCGCCCTTGCACGTCGGTGAACGGCTCGGCCTCGGATGAGTCGACCGGCCATTCCAGGGCTTTCACGATTCCGGCGGCGAACTCGGCCCGGGTGACCTGGTTCATCACCCCGAAGACGTCCTTTGTGGTGGGCGTGACCAGACCCAGCTCAGCCGCTCTCTCGATCGCTTGGCGCTGCGGATGGTCGAGGGGGACGTCGGTGAAGCGCGCGGAGTCGGTGGCTTTGGGACGACTCAGGATTCCCGAGCTCTGCACGAGCAGAGAAAACGCGGCTACGGCGCCGACGAAGGCGGCCACCACGGCGACCTTGAGAAACCACCCGCCGATCACGCCCCTGGTCACCGTGCCCCCTTTCCCGGTTCACCCCGGCTCCGGCCTGCCTTTTACAGCTCCGCGAGCACCGTTTCCTCCCGCGCCGGCGGCGAGTCACCGACCTCGAACGCGTCCCGCAACACCGCCTCGGCGGCATCCGCGTCCTTGGGCGTACGGGCGTGCACCCAAGCGAGCGGCTCTCCCGCCTGAACGTGACTGCCTCGGGGTGCCGCGACGACGACGCCCACGGCGTGGTCCACCGTCGCTCCTTTGACTTCCCGCCCGGCGCCCAGTCCCAAACAGACGCGACCCACGGTGAGGGCGTGCACCCGGCGCACCCACCCCGCGGTTGGACTCGGGACCGACCGGACCACCGCCGCCGCGGGCAGTCCTCTGCCCTCGAGAACATGAGGGTCGGCCCCCTGCGCCTCGAGCCAGCGGGCGCACGCCTCCCAGGCAGCCCCGGTCTCCAGGGCCCGCTGCGCCGTCGCCCGCCCGGCGGCCGCGTCCCCGACCATCCCGGTCATCTCCAGCAGCATACCGGCCAGACGAACGGTCACGGCACGCACGTCGGCCGGTCCCTCGCCGGCCAGCACAGCGAAGGCTTCACGCACTTCGAGAGCGTTACCCACGGCCCGACCCAGCGGGGTGTCCATGGACGACAGCAGGCAGCGCACCTCCCGGCCGGCGGCGGCGCCCAGGTCGATCATCAAGCGGGCGACGCGCTGGGCCCGCTCGAGATCTTGCAGGAAGGCTCCCTCTCCCACCTTCACGTCGAGCACGATGGCCGTCGCTCCGGCCGCGATCTTCTTGCTCATGACACTCGCCGCGATGAGCGACTCCTGCTCCACTGTGGCGGTCACATCACGCAGGGCGTAGAGCAGCCTGTCGGCGGGCACGAGCTCGGATGCCTGGCTCACCACCGCCACGCCCACGCGGCGCACCTGGTCGTGGAACTCGGTCACGCTCAGCTCGGTGCGGAACCCGGGGATGGAGTCCAGCTTGTCGACGGTGC
>JAMDDA010000219.1 GCA_023488925.1 Actinomycetota bacterium | reverse complement strand
ATAGCCGGCCGTGCGCGGCGTGACCGACTGGAAGAAGGCGACCATCAGCCGTTCGCCGAAATCCCGTCCTCGCAGGCCGTTGGTCCACTCGGCGGCCAGGATCAGAACGACGCCGGCCAGGATCAGTTTCATCCCGGCCTTCCGGGCGATCTGTATGGCTTCGTGGGTCCCCTTGTCGTGGTGGATGCGCCCGAAGAAGAGCAGGTACTCGCCCGGTTCCGGCCGGAAGGTGAACCCGGTGAGGTCTATCCCGTGGTGGATGGTGGCCACGTAGTGCAGGTCGGGAGCGCGATCGGCGTCACTGATGGCCACGTAGTGGGTGGTGGCGTCGTACTTGCGGTAGACCGGCAGGATCTTGGGCGACGAGAACCCGTGGATGGTGGTGAGCAGAGGGGTCTCCACCAGGCGGGAGTACGTGAGGGGCAGGAAGTCGAAGTGGTTGTGGATGAGGTCGAACTCCCCCGCGTGCTCGAACACCTCCGAGATGTGCAGGCATTCCCACACCTTGGGGTTCCGGTCGGGATCTTCCTCCCACCCCGTGGGGCACACAGCGTGCAGGCGCGCGGCCGTGCGTGAGTCGGCCGTGGCGAAAAGGGTGACGTCTACCCCCCGGGCGACCAGGCCCTCGGTCAGGAGGGAAACCACCTGCTCCCAGGGGCCGTAGTGGCGCGGCGGGGTGCGCCAGGCGATGGGGGAGAGCATGGCGATCCGCATGGGTTTTGGCCTCCCGGTCGCGTCGGGTTGTCAGGGTTCGGGGGAGTTGTGTCGCAACCAGGCGAGAAGCTCCGACACGTGGGCCGTCGCCACCGCTACCGACGTGTCGGCCGCGCCGTAGTACAGGCGCAGCTCGTCCCCTTCCGTGACCCAACCGCAGGGGAAGACCACGTCGGCCACGTCTCCCTGGCGCTCGTAGGTTTCCACCGGCGCGAAGATCCAGGGGTCACCGCGCCGGAGAACCCGCCGGGGATCGCCCAGATCGAGCAGGGCGAGTCCCAGTCGGTAGATGGCCCCCGCGGCAGTGGTACGCACGCCGTGATACATGACCAGCCAGCCCTCCTCGGTGCGGAGCGGCGGAGGCGACAGCCCGATCTTGTTCGCGTCCCACCACCCCCCCTGGCGGGCCCGCAGGAGAATCTGGTGGTCGCCCCAGTGCTTCAAGTCGGGAGAAAAGGAGAGCCACATGTGCGCCCCCATCCCCGGTATGGAGGGAGAGGGCCGGTGGATCATGGCGTAGCGGCCGCCGAAGCGGACCGGAAACACGGCGGCGTCTTTGTCCTCGGGGGGCATGACCGGTCCCAGGCGCTCGAACTCGCGGAAGTCTCGGGTGAGCGCCAGAGAGACCAGCGGCCCGCCGCGCGAGTACGCCGTATAGGTGACGATGTACGTCTGCTGGTCTTCGAGGTAGCCCACCCGGGGGTCTTCGATGCCCCAGAGTTCCTCCGGATGGCCGTCGGGATCGGCGGGCAAGGTGGGTTGGGGATCGATGCGCCAGCCGGTGAAGCCGTCGCGGCTGCGGGCCGCGGTCAGGTGGGAGTGGCCCCGCCGGTCTTCCACCCGCAGGAGCAGGAGCGTCTCATCCCCTACCTTGACGGCCCCGGCGTTGAACACCGAGTTGGCCGGATAGGGGAGGTCGCGCACCGTGATTATCGGGTTGCCCGCGAAGCGGGTGAAGGGTTCGGGGGAGACGGCTCTGTCGGCGCACAGGTTTGTCTTCATGGGTTCAGAACTCCAACTCCAAGGTCACGGGTACGCCCGTCTTCTTGGCGTGTCGCGCCAGCCGGTACGCTTCCTCGTACTGCCGCACCACCACCGGCCACGCCGCCACCTGCTCGAGGTAGCGATGCAGGTTCGAGCCGAGCTCGAAGCGCAACCCCTCGTCGCAGGCCAACCTGATCACCTTGTCCCGCAGCATCTTCTTGGTGGTGAAAAGGAGACCTCCCTCGCTTTCGAGCGTCTGCGCAGTCAGGCCCTCCAGGGGAGCCGTGGTGATATAGGGTTTGTTGAGGGCGATTATGCGGGCCAGGGTGCCCGATTGGGTCTCGTCGATGGTCGGCAGGACGATGAAGTCGCACACGGCCATCATCTTGTAGTAGATGTCGCCGCGAGGCACGAACTCGTAGTAGTGGGCGATACCTTTCTTTTCCAGACACAGGGTCTCGCTTCTCCAGCGCTCGTAGTCCGCGCGGTGATGGGGGTCGCGCATGGTGCCGGCGGCCAGCAGATCCCAGTCGAGGCCGCAGCGCTCCTTGATCTCGGCGTGGATCTCCTCCCACATCGAGAGAAGAATGTCCCAACGCTTGTTGCTCTGGATCCAGCCGATCATCCCCACCAGGTGGTCGGACAGATAGGGGATGCGGTCCAAGCCGAGCTCCGCCCGCAGGGCGGGGATGTCTGCGGGCGCCCAGCGTTTGTCGGGGCGGGCGCCGTGGGGCACGACCATGATGTTTCGGGGCGTCTTCCAGCCGTAGCCGGTCAAAGTCCAGTCCAGCCGCCACTTCTGGTAGTGGCACTTGAACAGCACCACGTCGGCCCGCTCGCACAGCTCGTAGAGGAAGTTGGCCTCGGCGTCGCGCAGGCGGCCGTGCACGGTGTGGGGCTCCACCACGAGGGGATGCTCGCTGATGGCATCGAGGAGGTCGAGAAACCCCTGGTTGCCGTCGCCGATGCCGCGCTCGTCTACGTGCTCGTAGAGCCCGTACTCGTGCTCCAGGTGTACCGCGTAGGGCTTCAAGGAGTGCACGGTGTCGGCGACCGGTCGCCACCAGTCGTGGCGCCCCATGTCGATCAGGGGGAACACCCCTTCGCCCTCACCGTCCGTGTGACTGATCACCAACACGGGGCGGTGGGGCGCCGCTTTCTGGATGAACTCCCGGGCCTCTTCCGCGAAGGTGGCGATGCCGCACAGGCGGGGCGGGTAGGAGCTGACCATGACTACGGGAGCGTTAGACACGGGAGACCTGCGCCGTTTCGCTTGGAGTGGTCATCTCCGCTTTCGTCAAGCCCCGCATGGACAGCCCCGCCCGCAGCCGGTACATCTCCGCCAGCGCGATCAGCCAGGCCAGGGTGGATTCCGCTCCCTGGTTCAGATTGGGACCGTCCGCCTGCAGTCCGTCGTAGCAGCCTCCCGTGCCGAGATCGCACATGGAGAGGTTTAGGTCGTTCTGCCCCAGGAACCAGTGGAAGGCCAGCGTGGCCACATCGACCCATTTCTCTTCCCCCGTGAGGCCGTAGGCGGCGATGCAGGCGTCGATGAGCGATTGTGCCTCGAGTGGCTGCTGATCGAAACGGGCCTTCGGGCCACCCCGCGCATACCACCCCCTGTTGCCCACCGGCGAGAAACGACCGTTCTCGGTTTGGAGGGCCACGAGCCATTCCAGGGAGCGGAGCCCGGTATGCACCATGTCGTCTCTCCGGAGAATACGTCCGGCCGCCAGCAGCGCATGGGGTAGTTTGGCATTGTCGTAGGTGAGCACGTCTTCGGGCCACGGCCAGTCGGGAGTGCCGTGCAGCGCGAATTCGTGCAACAAACGCTCGGCGAGGTGCTCACTCACGCGTTTGGCTTCACTATCGCCTACGAATTTTTCGAGGTAGGCATCGATCCCGACCAGACTGAAGGCCCACGCCCGCGGATGTACGAAGTGCTCGGCCGCCGTCACCGCTCGGTTGAACAGCACCGCGGCCATCGACAAGTGCCCCTGGTCCGGAACCGACCGGGTCGTTACGCCCAGCGCCCACAGCGCGCGGGCGTGGCTGTCTTCCGACCCTTGGTCTTCCAGCCAGCGCTTGTCGTAGGAAAGAAAGTTGCGGAAACGCCCTGTTTCTTCGCTGAAAGCGTGGTGCAGGAAGCTGAGGTAGCGGCTGCGCAGCTCGGCGAGGCCGGACTCGGGAGGCAGAGTCTCCTCGGCCAAAGCGGTGAAGAGCAGAGCGCGAGCATTGTCGTCGGTGCAGTAACCGTGGCGCCGATCGGGCACGTTGAAGGTGGCGTGCTGCACGATGCCGGTGTCGTCGGTGAGCCGGCGCAGGTGCTCCAGGTTGATGTCGGGCAGATCGGAAAGCGTGGCAACGAGCGGGCGGAAAGTGAAAGGTGTGCCCGGCTGTACGGCCCGCGCGGCCCGGGCTTCCTCGAAGACACGCAGGTAACGGCGGGCCACCTCGGCCCAGACCGCGTCCCGCATGTACAGATAGGAGCGCTTGCGCATCGCATGGCGCTCCGTGGGGTTTTCGAGGAGGTCGAGCACCTCCCCCGCGAGTGCTTCCGGATCGGCGAAAGGCACGAGCCGGCCGCGGTTCTCGGCCAGCATCTCCGCCGCATACCAGTAAGGTGTGGACACGATGGCCTTGCCGCTGCCCATCGCATAGGCCAGGGTGCCGGAGACGATCTGCGCCTCGGCCACGTACGGCGT
>JAMDDA010000036.1 GCA_023488925.1 Actinomycetota bacterium | reverse complement strand
CCTCGTAGTAGGTTCGGGCGATCAGCCCGGCGGTCGGGGTGTCCACCGGCCGGTTGAAGCCGAGGCAGCCGCCGACTGCCGCCTGCGGGTCGCCCGCGTGGGCCCGGCGGTAGGTGTCGGCCAGGTCGTCGCCGCAGGCGAGCCCGCAGGGGTTGCCGTGCTTGACGACGGCGACGGCCATCGCGGCGAAGTCTCGGACGCAGGCGAGGGCGGCGTCGACGTCGAGGGTATCGGTGAACGAGATGGGCCGGCCGGCGAGCTGCTGGGCGCCGACGAGCGTCGCGCCGCGCCGGAGGTTGGGCGTCTGAGCGTAGAGGGCGCCCTTCTGGTGGGGATTCTCGCCGTAGCGCAGGTCCTCCAGCTTCTCGAGGGCGATGGTGAAGCGATCCGGAAGCTGGTCGGGCTCGTCTCGAAGGTAGCCGGCCACGTGGGTGTCGTAGGTGGCCGTGTGCTGGAAGGCTTTGGCTGCCAGCCGCTGCCGGGTCGGCAGGTCGATGCCGCCGGCCTGGAGGCCGGCGAGGATGAGCCCGTAGTCGTCCGGATCGACGACGGGGACGACGTGCTCGAAGTTCTTGGCAGCGGCCCGCAGGAGGGTCGGGCCGCCGATGTCGACGTTCTCGATGGCCTGGGCGAGCGTCGTCCCTGGCCGCTCGATGGTCTGGGTGAAGGGGTAGAGGTTGACGATCACCAGGTCGATGGTCGAGATGCCGTGCTGGTGGAGCTGGGCCATGTGCTCAGGCGACTCTCGTCGGGCGAGGATGCCGCCGTGGACGGCAGGGTGAAGGGTCTTGACCCGGCCTTCGAGGATCTCCGGAAAGCCGGTGAGGTCGCTGACGCTGCGAGCGGGCACGCTCGCCTTCTGGAGGACGTCGAGTGTGCCGCCGGTCGAGTAGATCTCGACGCCGAGGCCGACGAGGCCTCGGGCAAGCTCGACGAGGCCAGTCTTGTCGGAGACACTGGCAATAGCCTTCACCGCTTACTCCAATCGTCATCGGCGTGGCAGGCCGGAGGGGGCGCTCTCGGGTGCCGCGCCGCGCCTATAGTTTGCCGATCACCAGCTTGCTGATCGCTCGCAGCGTGCCGAACACGCCCTGGCCGGTGGTGGCCACGGCCTCGAAGCTCGGCACGTGGTACGGGTTGATTCGGAGATCGAGGACCGGCACCGGCACTGCGTCGGGAGCATCCCGCTTGTTGTACTGGAGGACGTGGGGCAGATCGGCCAGGGGCTTGCCCTGGGCGGCCAGGATGCGCTCCATCTCCAGGAAGCTCAGCACCGTGTCCCGGAACCGCGAGCGCTGCGAGTCCGCGACGAACACCACGCCATCCGCGCCGCTGAGCACGGCGATCCGAGTCCGCTCGTAGAGGGGCTGCCCCGGGACGGTGTACAGGTGGAAGCGCACCCGGAACCCGTCGACCGAGCCCAGGTCCAGCGGGAGGAAGTCGAAGAACAGGGTGCGCTCGGTCTCGGTGGCGATAGTCAGCAGGTCGCCCTTGGCGGCCGTCGGCGCGTGCTCGTGGATGAACAACAGGTTGCTGGTCTTGCCGCCGAAGCCCGGACCGTAGTAGACCAGCTTGCAGTGGACCTCCCGGGCAGCAACGTTGACCAGCGCCATCTAGCCGAGTCCCCCGCCGTCCCGCTCTCTCAGCCAGCTATCGATGCTCCGCTCGGCTGCCTGTCGAAACGACTTAGCGTCCAGCCCGCTCGCCATGGCCTGCCGGCGGCCGGCCTCCACCATCACGGCCAGGTCGTCGGATGCCCGGGCGCTCAGGAACTTGACCAGCCCCAACTGCCCCCGGACCGCGAAGAGCACCGAGAGCAGGCAGCGGTCGCCGACCAGCGAGGTCAGCACGTGCTCTCGCTCGCCCTGGTGGAGGCACACCGTGAACCGAGGTTCCTTCAGCAGGCGAGCGATCTCTCGAGCCGAGGCGAAGTTGCCGGCTAGCAGCGCGCCCAGCGAGACCAACTGCCGCCCGTCGGTGTCTCCGGAGACGCCGATGATCTGCCCGCTGTGGTCGAGGAGGAGGGCACAAGTGGCGCTCGCGTCCCGGACGAGCTTGCCCAGGCGCGCCTCGATGCCGGCCATCGCCTCTGGCGAGATGACCAGGTTAGTCAGGGCTGGCTCCAAGCTGCCTCCTCCACCCGTTCCATCCAGCGCAGGGGTTGGTCATTCATCGGAGAATTATATACCAAGCCCCCTGGCGGTGACAACAGGGAGACAGGCCGGCTGGCAGGCGCTCGTCAAGGTTGTGGACAGGCACATCGCCCTGTGCTATCATACGTGCGTTCCTCGCTCAGGTAGGTGCCGAGTGGCTCGCGTGGCCGGCCCGCGCCTCGACAGAAGGCCCAGCGGGCCCCAGCCGCGCATTCCGCCAGAGAGACGGGAGGTGATCGAGCCGGAAGCATTCGCTCGCCCTGCCCCGAGCCTCGACGAGCCGGGGGCCGTGCCCGAGAGCCCGGTAGTCGAGTCGACGTTGTGACCACCTGTGGGCAAGTCTTGGCGTCCTTTCTTCTCTGGGTCTCTGGATCTCCGGTCCGAGTTCGCGTGGCGGCCGTTTCCCAGGGTCAGACCACTGGCGTTCCAGGCTCTAGCGCACGTCCTGCGAGCCTCGCAGCGACGACGCACGACGAGAGAGGAGAATCCAGCCATGCAGGGCCCGAGGCAGACCAACCGTCGGCAGTTCCTGAAGCTCGGCGTCGTCGGCGGCGCGAGCGCCGCCCTTCTCGCCGCCTGCGGCGGACCGCAGCCGGCCCCAACCACAGCCCCAGCGGCTCCCACCAAGGCTCCCGAAGCCGCCCCCACGAAGGCCCCCGAAGCCGCCAAGCCGGCCGCGACCACCGCCCCGGCGACAAAGCCGACCGAGGCGGCGAAGCCTGCGGCCACCGCCGCCAAGCCCACCACCGCAGCCCAGGCCGCCGAGAAGCCCGGCCGGCAGCTCATCGGCAAATACGAGGGGCCGACCATCATCACGGACCCGGCCCAGTACCCCAAGACCTTCAAGGAGGCGCCGCAGCTCGCCGAACTGGTCAAGCAGGGCAAGCTGCCGCCGGTCGAGAAGCGCCTACCGGAAGAGCCCCTGGTAATCAAGCCCGTCCACGGCATCGGCAAGTACGGCGGCAACTGGCGCCGGGGCTTCACCGGGGTGGCCGACAACGAGAATGGCAACCGCATCGTCTCGGTGGACAAGCTCATCTTCTCCGACTACATGGGCTACAAGCCCGTGCCCAGCGTCGCCAAGGGCTGGAAGCTGAGCGACGACGGCAAAACCTTCACCGTCTACCTCCGCAAGGGCCTGAAGTGGTCGGATGGCGAGCCCTTCACCGCCGACGACATCATGTTCTGGTGGGAAGACCTCTACAACAACAAAGACCTGGTGCCAACCCCGAACTGGGAGCTGTCCATCAACGGCAAGCCCGGCACCGTCGAGAAGGTGGACGATTACACCGTCGTCTTCAAGTTCCAGGAGCCCTACTATCTCTTCGAGGAGATCATGGCCGGCAACACCAGCGTCGGCGGTGGGCTCGCCACGTCCGGCCGCGGTTTCGGGAACTGCTACGCCCCGAAGCACTACATCAAGCAGTTCCACCCGAAGTACGTACCCCAGGCCGAAGTGGACAAAATGGCCAAGGACGCCAAGTTCGACACCTGGATCAACTTCCTCAAGTTCAAGATGGACTGGGGCTTGAACCCCGAGCTGCCGGTCCTGACCCCCTGGAAGACGGTCAACCCGATCAACACCCCGACCTGGGTCGTGGAGCGCAACCCCTACTTCTTCGCGGTGGACACCGAGGGCAACCAGCTCCCCTACATCGACAAGATCACGTTCACGCTGGCCGAGACTTCCCAGGTGCTCAACCTAAGGGCCATCGCCGGCGAGTACGACAACCAGGGCCGGGGCGAGGTCCTGGCAAACCTGCCGGTCTTCCTCGAGAACCAGCAGAAGGGCAACTACAAGGTCCGCCTCGATCCGGGCGACTACGGCGCCGACGTGCAGCTCTACATGAATCAGAGCTACGACGGGGAGCCGGAGATCGCGAAGTGGATCCGCAACGTGGACTTCCGCCGAGCGCTCTCGCTCGGCATCGACCGCGACCAGCTCAACGAGACCTTCTGGCTGGGAATCGGGACCCCGGGCTCGCCGGTCGTGGCGCCGGAGCACCCGCACTTCCCCGGGCAGGAATACCGGACCCTCTGGCACACCTACGACCCGAAGAAAGCCAACGAGATGCTCGACAAGATCGGGCTCGACAAGAAGGACTCCGAGGGCTTCCGGCTGAGGAGCGACGGAAAGGGCCGATTGAGGCTGACCATCTCGACTATCGCCGCGACCTGGATGGACGAGACGTCGGTCTGCGAGATGATCGCGCAGCAGTGGAAGAAGATCGGCATCTTCGCCGAGGTCCAGGAGGTGGAGCGCGGCCTACTGGAGACGCGCTCGGCCAACAACGAAATCCCGATCCACGT
>JAMDDA010000056.1 GCA_023488925.1 Actinomycetota bacterium | reverse complement strand
CCAGTGCCGCGCCGGCGCTCTCTGGCGGGTAATGGAGAGTGTGAGCGGCCACCGATTGGCCGTGGCGAATCCACTGGAGGAAAAGCGATGACGGGTAGGGGAGAGGCCGAGCTTCCGACGGTCCACCAGGCGCAAGGCGCGGTCACCAAGAACGTGGGTCTGCGGGGCGTGACCGTGGCCGACACGGCGGTCAGCCACGTCGACGGCCGAGCCGGGCGGCTGCTCTATCGAGGCTATGCCATCGACGTCCTGGCTGAACGCTCGAGCTACGAGGAAGTGGCCTATCTGCTGATCATGGGCGACATGCCCACTCCCGGCGAGCTCGAGGCGTTTCGAGCCGAGCTCGGCGCTCGTCGGGTTCTCACCGCCGGGGAGGTGGATCTGCTCCGGGCGTTCTGTCTCGACAATCGGCCCATGGAGGTCTTGCAGGCGGTCACGGCCGTCCTGGCCGCCGGAGATATCGCCCCGGCAATCACCACGGACAAAGAGACCGAGCGCCGCCGCGCGCTCGGTCTGACTGCCAAGATGGCCTCGCTGACTGCCGCCTGGCACCGTGTGCGCCAAGGGCTCGACCCCGTGCCCGCAGAACCCGGTTTGGGGCACGCCGCCGATTTTCTCCGCATGCTGCACGCCGCCGACCCCGATCCTGCCCTTGCCCGGGATATGGATGTCGCCCTCATCCTGCACGCCGACCACTCCATGAATGCCTCCACCTTCGTGGCCCGCTCCGTGACCAGCACCAGAGCCCATATCTATGCGGCCGTGTCGGCGGCGCTGGGCGCCCTGTCCGGTGAGCTCCACGGGGGCGCGAACTCCCGGGTCATGGAGATGCTCGAGGAGATCGGCGATCCCGAGCAGGCGGAGCCCTACGTGCGAGCTCGGCTCGAGGTCGGCGAGCGCATCATGGGTATGGGGCACGCGGTCTACGCCACCGACGATCCCCGGGCGATCATCCTCCGGGAGATGGCGCGCCGGGCCGGGGAACGCGTGGGGGACCCGCGCTGGTACGAGATCACCCGCCGGGTGCAGGAGGCCACCCAGCGCCTCTTCCGGGAACGCAAAGGCGGGGAGATCTATCCGAATGTGGACCTTTACTCCGCCTCGCTTTACCACGTCATGGGGATCCCCCGCGACCTCTTCACCCCGGTTTTCGCGGTCTCCCGGGTGGCGGGGTGGTCGGCGCACGTGATAGAAGAGCGCTTCGCCGAAGTTCAGGGGAAACCGCAACTTTACCGGCCGCTCTCGGACTATGTGGGCCGGTACTGCGGCCCGGAATCTTGCGAGTACGTGCCGCTGGAGCGGCGGGGATAGGGGAGACCGCGGCCCGGCGGTCCCTCTCGCCCCGGTCCACCCCTGGCGCCGTGTTGTCGTGGCGCCCGCAGGCGGCTAATCTTGCAGCGAGCGCGGTTGCGAAGCGCCAGCGTGCACGGGAACGCGGGGCGGGCCGCGGGGTGAACGGAAGCGGGGGCTGCCATGGGCGCGACATACGAAGACATCCTGGAAAGTCTGGAGACGACCGGCCGGCTTGCTCTGGCCACGCTCATCACCAGGCGCGGGTCGGCGCCGGGATCGCTGGGCGCGAAGATGCTCATCCGCCCGGATGGGGGTACGGCCGGATCCATCGGGGGTGGTTGTGTAGAGGCCGAAGTGTGGGACGCCGGCCGGGCCGTCCTGGAGTCGGGGGAACCGCAGATCCTGGCCTTCCGCCTGAACTCGGCGGACATGGCGGAGAGCGGCCTCATCTGCGGCGGCAACGTGGAAATCCTGGTGGAGCCCCTCGACTCCACCCACCTTCCGGTCATGCGGGGAATCGTGGAGACCCGCGCGACCAAAGGCCGGGCTCTGCTCGCGACCGTGCTCCCGCCGGGAGACGGGGCGGCGCCGGTGCAGCCGTCGTTCAAGGTGCTGCTCACTCCCGATGGGGGGGTGATCGGACCGGGCGCGGATGTGGCCCCCCGCGATGTACTGCGGGCCGAGGGGGACAAGCTCCCGCCCGGGGCGACGCGGGTGGTGGCCGGGGACGAGGTGGCCCCCGGGGCCCGCGTGCTGCTCGAGTCGATCGCCTCGCCGGCCACCTTGTTCGTGTTCGGGGGAGGCCACCTCGCCGAGCAGATCGTACCGCTGGCCAAACGGGTGCATTTCCACGTGACGGTGGTCGACGATCGGCCCATCTTCGCCGACCCCGAGCGCTTTCCTGAAGCCGACGAGGTGCTGGTCTCGGAGTTCGCGGAGGCTTTCGACCGTCTGGCCATCGACGGGAGCTCTTTCGTGGTGATCGTCACCCGCGGGCACCTGCACGATCAGCTCTGCCTGGAGAAGTCGCTCGAGACCGACGCGGCGTACATCGGCATGGTGGGCTCCCGGGCGAAGATCAAGAAAACCTACCAGGAGCTCGAGGCGAAGGGCGTTCCCCGCGGGCGACTCGAGCAGGTACACTCGCCCATCGGTCTCCCCATTCACGCCCGTCTACCCGAAGAGATTGCGGTCAGCATCGTGGCCGAACTCATCCAGGTGAGGAACTCGCGGCTGTTCGGGTAGTGGTCGCCGGGCCCGCCGGGAGGCCCGCCAGGCGGCCGTGAATGGGCGGGAAACGGGAGACGCGTGGCGCCTGTGCTACAGTACGGCTGACCGTGGTCGACCCCAGGAGCTTGTGTGACCAACCGCGCCCCCGACTGGTTCGCCCAGGCCGAGCGAGATCTCCAGCAGGCGGAGGCTTCGCGTGGCGACGAGCGCCACGAATGGGCCTGCTTCGCCGCGCAGCAGTCGGCCGAGCAGGCGGTGAAGGCGCTCCACCTGGCATTGGGACAGGAGGCCTGGGGGCACGTGGTGGCCCGCCTGCTTTCGGAGCTCCCTACGCCGCCGCCTCCAGACCTCGTCGAAAAGGGCCGAGCCCTCGATGCCTTCTACATCCCCACCCGTCACGCCAACGGCCACCCCGAAGGCCCGCCCTTCGAGCATTACGGGCCGCTGCAGAGCGAGGAGGCCATCCGCTATGCCCGTGAGATCGTCGAATTCGTCCGTTCTCAAATGGCCTGACCGCGCGCAGGTGGAGCAGGCCGCCCGCGCCTGGGCCGAGGAGGTGGCCGGGGCCCGTTCCGACGTGCTGCGAATCGGCTTCTTCGGCTCGTACGCCCGGGGTGACTGGGGGGTAGGCAGCGACTTGGACCTGGTAGCCGTCGTCACGGATTCGGAGGAACCTTTCACTCGTCGATCGGCCGCGTTCGATCTCCTGTCGCTGCCAGTGCCGGCCGACCTGTTGGTCTACACGCTCGCAGAGTGGGAGCGGCTTCAGGCCGAAGGCGGGCGCTTCGCCCGCATGCTGGGTGCCGAGACCGTCTGGGTTTTCCGGCGCACGGCGTAGGTGCCGCGTGCGGCGGAGGTTGGCTCGAGCCCGAGGGTCGGAAAAGGACTCAACCAAAGCAACCGCATATGGGGCGCCGAGGCTTTCTCCGCCGCGTTGGCGTCGGGGCTCCATGCGGGGCTCCATGTTCTGTGCGTCTCACCTGATCGGCTTGGAGCCCTTGCATCCCCACCCGTTCGTATACTAGACTTCAGCACATGCGGCCGACGGCACATATGTCGATGCTCTCGCCCTTCGGTGCCACCCGGCGCCGATTCCTGGCGGCCGGCCTCCTTCTGCTGCTCCCCCGCTAGGGGGAGAGACTACGCGAAGCCGGCGCGTACCGGCACGTCACAGCCAGAGAACCAGTCCACAGTCAGGGGAGACCTATGTCCGCATCGAGCTCGACAAACAAACCCACCGCGGGGAGCGCTTCGGTTGGGGGAGCCGCCGGCGGCGTCACCGTCGGTTCCGCTGCCGTGTCCCCGGGGGCTATCGCCGCCGACCTGGGCTCCGGACGATCCGGAGCCACTCGTGTCGACCCGGCCACCGTATCGGCCGCGGCCGGTGCCCGTCGCAACGCCGGCACACCCGTGGTTTTCTTCGATACCACCCTGCGCGACGGCGAGCAGTCGCCGGGTATCAGCTTGAACAAGGCCGAGAAGCTGGAGATCGCCCATCAACTGGTGCGCCTGGGCGTGGACGTGATCGAAGCCGGTTTCCCGGCCACCAGCCCGGGAGACTTCGAAGCGGTGCAGGCCATCGCCCAGGAGGTCAAGGGCGCGGTCGTCTGCGGTCTGGCCCGCTGTGTGGAGAGCGACATCCGCACCTGCTGGGAGGCCATCAAGGGGGCCGAGCGCCCGCGCATCCACACCTTCGTCTCCACCTCCGACATCCACCTGCAGCACCAGATCAAGAAGACGCGGCAGGAGGTGCTGGAGCTGACCCGGGAGATGGTCAGCCTGGCGGTCTCGCTTTGCCCCGGCCACGTGGAGTTCTCGGCCATGGATGCCACGCGCTCCGACGTGGACTTCCTGGCCGCGGTGCTGCAGACCGCCATCGAATGCGGTGCCACCACCATCAACGTGCCCGATACCGTGGGCTACGCGTTGCCCACGGTATCGGGC
>JAMDDA010000050.1 GCA_023488925.1 Actinomycetota bacterium | reverse complement strand
ATCGTGCTCGGAGAGCTCGCCCCCAAGTCCCTGGCCATCCAGCGCCCCGAGGGCACGGCCCTGTGGATCGCGCTGCCGCTTCGCGCCTTTTACAGCGTCTTTTTCCCGGTCATCTGGCTGTTCAACGCCGCCGCGCTGGGCGTGCTCCGGCTTCTGGGCATCGAGCCGGCCACCGAGGCTCAGTTGGCCCACTCCGAAGAGGAGCTGCGCATGATCATCGCCGCCAGCCAAGAGGTGGGGCACATCGACGAGGTGGAGCAGACCATCATGCGGCGGGCCCTCACGTTCGGGGAGCGGAGCGTGGGCGACATCATGGTCCCCCGCCCCGAGATAGCCGCCCTCCCCACCGACATGTTGGTGCGCGATGCCCTGGCTGAGGTCGCGGCCAGCAACCACACGCGTTACCCAGTGTATGAGGACGATCTGGACGATACCATCGGTTACGTTCACGTGAAGGAGCTCTACCGCGCGGACCCCGACAAGCCGGTCCGCACCCTGCTCCGCCCCATCGGCTTCATCTCGGAGACGGCCAGTATCGAGATGGCCCTGCTTCGCTTTCAGAGCACGCGCACCCCCTTGGCCATCGTCGTGGACGAGCACGGAGGCACGGCCGGTATCGTTACGATCCAGGACGTGGTGGAGGAGCTGATAGGGGAGATGCAGGACGAGTTCGACCGGGAGGCGCCGTTGGTGCAACCCCTCGACGGGGGCGGGTACTCCGTAGACGGCGGAGCGCGGCTCGATTACCTCGAAGAAGCCCTGGGGCTCCACCTACCCGAGGAAGGGTTTCCTACTCTGGGGGGGCGGGTCTTCGAGCAGTTGCAACGGCGCCCCCGGGTAGGCGACGAAGTCCAGGTGGGTGACTATCAGGCCCGGATCCTCGAGGTCGACGGCATGCGCATCACGCGGGTGCTCATGCTCCCCTTGGAGTCGAACACTCCTTCCGCGGCCGGCGGCGCCTTTCCTGCCGGGAACGGCGCCGACGACTAACGGAAACCGCCGGCGCCTGACCGCGTTGTCGTCCAGGTCGGCGGCCGTCACCGTCTCCTACGAACGGTGGTCGTGGTGGTCGACGGCAGGGTGGTCGTGGTGGTCGGCACCAGGGTCGTCGTGGTGATCGGCACCAGGGTCGTCGTGGTGATCGGCACTCGCCGTGTCCGCTGGACGGTCGTGGTAGTAGTCGGCGGCAGGGTCGTAGTCGTAGTCGGGGCGAGAGTGGTTGTAGTCGTGGGCGGCAGGGTCGTAGTTGTGGGCGGCAGGGTCGTGGTGCTTGTGGGCGGCAGGGTCGAGAGGGCCGCCACCGCGGCGGCGGCATCCACCAAGCCGGCACCGAAGTACTGGTCGGGCCCGGCCGCCCCTAGATCCTTCGCTGTGGTTTTCAAGATTCCCTCCAGCTGGGCCGCCGTGAGGTTCGGCGCCGCCGAGAGAAGAAGGGCCGCCGTGCCGGCCACCATCGGCGACGAGAACGACGTGCCCGAAACCAGAACCAACGCCCCGTTCAATCCGGTGGACACGACCCGGTCTCCCGGAGCCGCCAGATCGAGCGCCGGGCCGACGGCCGAGAAGGCCGCCCGGGCGTTCGTCGAGGTGGTCGCCGCCACGGCGATCACCCCCGGCTCCGCCGCCGGATAGTTGACAGGCCCACCGTAATTGTTGCCGGCCGCCGCCACCAAGACGGCTCCGCGGGCGCGTGCGTAGCTGACGGCCTCCGCCAACGGGAGGGAGCGACTCTCCGCCCCCCAGCTCATGTTGAGGACCTGGGCTCCGTGATCCACCGCATACAGGATGCCTCGGGCGGCATCGAAGTCGGAGAACGTCCCGGAGCTGCCGATCTTGACCGGCATGATCCGGGCCGACCAGGAAACTCCGGCGATGCCCGTGCGGTTGTTGCCCGTGGCGGCCGCCACCGACGCCACCCATGTGCCGTGGCCGTAGGTGTCGAGCCACGCGCCCGGGGCCGTGGAGCCGGAGACGATGTCAACCCCGTCCACGAAGCGCCCGGCGAAGTCCGGAAGATTCGTGTTCACACCGGTGTCGAGCACGGCCAAGGTTACCGGGTTCTGCACCTCCGGCAGACCCCAGACCGGGGGTACGTCGATGGATGTAGCCCACCACTGGTAAGGATAGCCGGGATCGTTGGGAACCAGACTGGTGTGCAGCAGTACCTCCGGCCGCGCCCAGGCCAAACCGCTGCCCGCCGGATCGGCCTGCAGCATCTTCGCCCGGTCCGGCGACACCTCCACCCGGTACATGCCGAACTCGGGAATCGCCCCGGTGATCCGAGCACCCCGGCTCACAAGCTCGAGTCGGACTACGGTGTCCGCCGACACCCGCGCACCCGGCACCGAAGCGGACCGCACCACAAGCGTATCCGCCCAGGCCGGGCCCGCCAGCGCGACCAGCCAAGCCATGATCGCCACGAAGGCGGGGACGAGCAGAGCAAAGATCCTCGAACGCCGGCCATTCATCTGCGCACCCTCTCGTTCCACGCGGAAGGCTCTTCGACCAGAGCCGCCGCATATCGACTCCATCTTCTTCAACGATCATATCATCGGCACGACGCGGCCCCCTCTTGACTGCCGGCGGTTGCCACAACCCTCCCGGCGCGCTACCGTGTGAGGCCGTGCAGCCAATCGTCGCGGCCCGCCGGGTATCCCGCGGCCGAGAGGAGGTCGTCCCCATGCTGGCCGATCGGGTCAAACGAATCGAGCATTCGCCCACTTTGCGCATCGCGGCATCGGCCAAGCGCATGAAGGCGGAGGGCCTGGATGTGCTCGATTTCAGCGTGGGTCAGCCCGATTTCGCCACTCCCGAACCAGCCAAGCAGGCAGGCAAACGGGCCATCGACCAGAACCGCACGGGGTACACGGCCAACGAAGGCATTCCCGAGTTGCGCGAGGCCATTTGCGACAAGCTATGGGCCGACAACGGATTGCGCTACACTCCCGAGGATATCATCGTGTCGCCGGGCGCCAAGGCCACCCTCTATTTCCTGGCCATGGCGCTGTTCCAGGAAGGGGATGAAGTCGTGATCCCCGCCCCTTACTGGGTCAGCTACCCGGAGCAGGTGAAACTCGCGGGCGCGACCGTCGTGTTCGTGCGCGCTCGGGAGGAGAACGGCTTCAAGCTGACCGCCCAGGAGCTCGACGCCGCCGTCACCCCGCGCACCAAGGCGGTGATTCTCAACTACCCGAGCAACCCCACCGGAGCGTGCTACACCCGCGACGAGCTGGTCCCCTTGGCACAGGTATGCATCGCCCACGATCTCCTGGTGATCTCCGACGAGATCTACGAAAAGCTCCTCTACGACCGCCGTACTTTCACCAGTATCGCCGCTCTGGGGCCGGAGATGCAGGCCCGCACCGTGGTGGTCAACGGCATGAGCAAGACGTATTCCATGACGGGCTGGCGCCTGGGGTACGCGGCCGGGCCGCGGGAGATCATCGACGCCATGGGCAAGATACAGAGCCACTCCACCAGTAACGCCACCTCCATCGCCCAGTGGGCTGGGGTGGAAGCTTTGCGCTCCGCGGAAGAGGATGTGGCCCGCATGGTGACGGAGTTCGAGAGGCGACGCGACCTGGTGCTGACCCGCCTTCAGGCCCTCCCCGGAGTCACCTGCGCCAGGCCCGAGGGCGCCTTCTACGCTTTTCCGAACGTGGCCGCGTACCTGGGGCGACGGGGCCCCAGAGCCGTGATCGAGTCGACTCTCGACCTGGCCACCTACCTCTTGGAGGAGGCGCGGGTGGCTGTGGTTCCGGGCGAAGCTTTCGGCGCCTCGGCGAACATCCGACTGTCCTATGCCGTTTCCAGCGAGCAGATCGAGGAGGGTCTGGATCGCATCGCCGCCGCACTGCAACGGCTCGATTGAGGTGCCTCGGCCCGCCTTTCCGGTCCTTCAGCGGTCGGGACGCGGGCCGATTCACGACCGCGGCGCGGCGCCCTCCTCCAGGACGACGATCCGCGGTCGGAGCACGCCGGCCGTGATTTCGAGCAGGCCCACCGCCCGAGGCAGGTGGAAGCGCCTGCGCCCGGCGGAGCCTGGGTTGAAGTACAGCACGCCCTCCCGCCAGGCGATCTCGGGGGCGTGGCTGTGCCCGACGATGACGGCGGCGTAGCCTTCGGCGGCGGGGTCGTGGTCGCGCAGAAGCTGCTCGCAGATGTGCCCCACCAGCAACCGCCTGCCCCCGGCCTCGACCTCCTCGTAGGCGGAGAGGTCCCAAGCCCAGCCGTCGCGGTCCACGTTCCCGCGCACGGCCGTCACCGGGGCCAGCGCGCGCAGCCCCTCCAATACGGCCGAGGACCCGATGTCACCGGCGTGCACGATCCCGTCCACACCGGCGAACAGCGGGAGGACGCGGGGATCGAGCAGACCGTGGGTATCGGAGATCACTCCGAGAATGGTGGAGGGCGAGGCTGAGTCCGTGCCGGCACGCATGACGCCCTCCATGGTAACATCCCGCACGAGGCCGGCGCCCGCAGCACGAGGCCGGCGCCTCTACA
>JAMDDA010000113.1:4146-4516 GCA_023488925.1 Actinomycetota bacterium | reverse complement strand
CACCTCTTCGTCCCGGAGATCAGCTATGCACGCTCCCGAAGCACACATCGACCTGCGCCGCCTGCCTCTGCGTGGGGGGGAAACCAGCACCCTCCTCGTGGAGGTCACCATCAGCCCCCTCCTCCTGGGCGGCCATCGCTACGACGTGGTCGTGCAACGAGACGAGGCCGAGGTGGCCGTGCGCCGGGTTACGGGCGGTTACTTGGTGACGCTGCGCGTACATGCCTCGGTATACGGGCCCTGTTACCGTTGCCTGCGCGAGGTCGTACTCGCCGTGGAAGCCGAGCAGCAGGAGTTCGTCCCGCACGATCTGCGGACCCGGCAGGCTGCGGACTATCTCTCCCCGTTCGTGGAAGATCAGTTCGTCGAT
>JAMDDA010000113.1:0-4136 GCA_023488925.1 Actinomycetota bacterium | reverse complement strand
CTCGGGAGGCGGTGGTCCTCGCTCTGCCCGACAAGATCCTGTGCTCCGCCGACTGCCCGGGCATCTGTCCGCATTGCGGAGCCGACCTCCGCGAGGCGGCCTGCACATGTCCCCCGGAGGAACCCGATCCCCGTTGGGACGCGCTGCGTCCGCTGCTCGCCGAACCCCCGGCGGCCGAGGGCCCTCCGTCGGCAGCGGGTCCGCGGTGAGACGTGCGCTCGGCCCTTGAAATGCACAGGCGTTTGCGGTACAACATGGCGGCTTTGCACGCGGTTGAAGAAAGGGGCCTCCGTGGCCGTACCCAAGAAGAAGACCTCGAAGCAGCGCCGGGACTCACGGCGGGCGACCCATCACATCGCCGGTCCGACCGTGGGTGAGTGCCCGCAATGCCACGCGCCTCGTCTGCCGCACCGGGTCTGCCCGAAGTGCGGCATGTATCGGGGCCGGCAGGTGGTCAGCCTGGAGGAGTAACGCCTTCGGGGCCACCCCCGGGCTCTCGTGTGGTTCGCCCAAGCCGGCTAAAGCATCCCGTCCTGCTCGCCGATAGCCGCCGTGAGTGTTGAATGCGACGCCCGGGAGGGCCCGATGGGCGAGTCCACGACCTTTTACTGTGACAGCTGCGGCTACGAATCGCGCCAGATCCGCTGGGGGGTGAGCGTCCTCGATCCTCGACGCCGGTTCATGCCGGCCCGCTGTCTGCAGTGCAAGTCATACGTAGAGGTCGACCTCACGGGCGCTGACATCCTGATCGACGAGTTCACCTGTCCCCACTGCGGCTCCGAAGTCTTTTTCGTGGAGCGAGCCGATTCGTACTCCTGCCCTCGCTGTGGAGCGGGCAACTTGAGGATGCGACAGGGTCCCACCTACTGGTGAGCCTGCCGCGAGAACCAGCCGCCGTGCCCGTGCGGGGCAGGTGGAGTCCACACCTCGAGCCGGAGGAGGATGCATGCAGATCATCGTGCAGGAGGGTACGGCCATACTCAGCCTCATCACGCCGATTCAAGCTCACGATGAGGCACTGCGCAGCACCACCATTCACGAGATGACCGAGAAGGTACGGGTCTTCTACCGGGACTACGAGCTCATCCGGGTCGAAGCCAGAGACGGCGACGTGGAGGTGCTCGGTCAGGCCATCGCTGGAGTCTTCTGGCTGGAGAAGGGGCGCCGCTACCAGCTCAAGACCGGCGGCTGATCTTGCCGGACCGGCTCCGCGGCGGAAGACCGTGCGCCCCCGGAGGCGCTCTTACCTTCATGTTCGGCTTCGGGTACAATAAATCCTCTGTCGGGAGAGCCACCGCGACGGACGTCGTGCGAGACCGAGAAGCGAGGTGATCAGGCCCGTGGGCCGTCACAGCGTCGGGAATGAATCCGGTGACATTGCGCCTGTCGGGGACGCCGGCTCCTGGTGGAGCGGCGTCCTTCGTTTTCTTCTCCCGAGGATCTTCGCGAAGCCGGCGTACTACGCAACGCAAACCGTGTGAGGGGTGAGGAGGACCGATGGCTCTGGTAGATCCGGCCAAAATCAGGAACGTGGCGATGGTAGGGCACCGGGGAGCCGGCAAGACCTCGCTGGTGGAAGCGATCTTGCACACGTGCGGCGTGAAGAATCGGTTGGGGAGCGTGGCCGACGGAACCTCCACCATGGACCACGACGAAGACGAGATCAAGCGGCAGATGACCATCTCGGCCGGTCTGGCCCATGTAGACTGGAACAAACGCCGGATCAACCTGGTCGACACTCCGGGAGAGGCGTCCTTCATCAACGAAGCCCTGGGCAGCCTGAGCGTGGTCGAAGGCGCTCTCGTGGTCATCAACGCTGTCAACAAGGTCGAAGTGCAGACTGAGCGGGTGTGGAAGCGGGCCGCCGATCTAGGCGTCGCCCGGCTGGTGGCCGTGAACATGATGGACCGGGAACGCGCCGACTTCGTCGAGGCCGTGCAGGCGTTGCGGGAGCGCTTCGAGGGCGGAGTGGTGCCTGTCGTCCTCCCGATCGGCAAGGAGCAGGGCTTCAACGGGGTCATCGACCTCGTGCAGATGAAGGCGTATGTCTACGGAGACACCACGGGCAGGGGGAAGGAAGGTCCCATCCCCGACGACCTGCGGGCCGAGGCGGAAGCGGCCCGCGAGAAGTTGATCGAAGCCGTGGCCGAGGCGGACGATGCCCTTATCGAGAAATACCTGGAGGGGGAGGAGATCACCCTCGAGGAGGCGCTTCCGGCGCTGAAGACGGCCGTGGCGGCCGGGTTGGTGTTTCCGGCCGTTCCGGTGTGCGCCACGAAGAACATCGGCACCGATCGGCTGCTGAGCGTCATCGAGGCCGCGTTGCCTTCACCCGCCCGTGCAGGAGCGCGCACCGTGCCCCTGGCCGACGGCTCGGGCGAGGTTCAGGTGGAGCCGGACCCCGCGGGACCAGCGTCTCTGTTCGTCTTCAAGACCATCTCCGACCAGTTCTCGGGCCGCATCACCCTGGCCCGTATCTTCTCGGGTACTATCGCCAGCGACAGCCAGCTCCTGAACGTGCGCACCGGGGAGAAAGAACGCACCGGCAATATCCTTTCGCTGCAGGGCAAGGAGAGTAAAGGCATCGACGGTGCCGCAGCCGGCGACATCGTGGCGCTGGCCAAGCTGAAAGACACGGCTACGGGCGATACCCTCACCGATCCGGCCCGGGCGGTGCGCTTCCCCGCCTACGATTTCCCGCCTCCGGCCATCTCCTTCGCCATCACCCCGAAGACCAAGGGCGAGGAAGACAAGGTATCGAACGGGCTCAAGCGGCTGTCGGAGGAAGACCCGGCCATGCAGTTCCGCATGGACCCGCAGACCCATGAGATGATCATCTCGGGCACCAGCCAGGTGCACGTGGAGGTCATCCTGGACAAGCTGAAGCGGCGCTTCGGGGTGGAGGTCGACCTGCATCCGCCGCGGGTGCCGTACCGGGAGACCATCCGGAAGTCGGCGAAAGCGCAGGGGCGCCACAAGAAACAAACCGGCGGTCGGGGTCAGTTCGGCGATTGCTGGATCGAGATCGAGCCGTTGCCTACCGGGAGCGGCTTCGAGTTCATCGACGCCATCGTGGGCGGGGCCATCCCTCGCGGTTTCATCCCCGCGGTGGAGAAAGGCATCGTGGAGGCCATGGAGCGGGGCGTCATCGCCGGATACCCGGTGGTCGACGTGCGGGTCAAGCTGTACGACGGCTCGTACCACACCGTCGACTCCTCGGAGATGGCCTTCAAGATCGCGGGCAGCCTGGCTTTCACCAAGGCCATGCAGAACGCCGCTCCGGTCCTGCTTGAGCCGGTGATGAACGTGGAGGTCATCGCTCCGGAGGAGAACATGGGCGACATCATGGGTGACCTCTCCAGCCGGCGGGGCCGCCCGCAGGGCAGCGAGAGTCTGGGGGAGATGCACGTGATCCGCGCCCAGGTCCCGCTGGCCGAGATGCTCTCGTATGCACCTCAGCTCCGCTCCATGACCGGGGGTCGCGGTTCGTACACCATGGAGTTCGATCACTACGAAGAGGTGCCGGCGCACCTCGCCGACAAGATCATCGAGGAAGCCGCTGCGCGCCGCAAAGAAGACTAACCACGGTTTGGTCCTGGTCGCCGGCGCGGCCGTCATCGCGGGCGGGGCGACCTGCGCCTGGCTGCTCGGCCGACGGAGCCGCGCGGCCCGGTCGCGGCTGCTCGGTCGACGGAGTGGAGTCGGTGACGTGCATGTTCTTCCCGACTCGGGCCGCGCCCCCGGGCGCTCCTGGAATGCCGGGGGAGCCCAGGGGCCGGGCAGTGACGAGGGCGGGGCGGATGCCTATCTGCACTACCAGGCGGGAGTCGAGCTCTTGCGCACCGGGAATCCCGCCCAGGCCGCCGTCCGCCTGGAGAAGGCTCGGACCCGGGAGCCAACCAAGGGGAGTATCCGCGAGGCTCTGGGGCGGGCCTATTACATGCTCGGCCGTTGGGAAGAAGCCGAGCGCGAGTTCCGCTTTCTCTTGGAGCTGTCGCCCACCAACGACTACGCGCATTACTGCCTCTCCCGTGTTCTCAGCAAGCTTGGCCGGCGGCACGAGGCCGCTGCGCACCTGAAACTGGCCCGGGCCATGCGCCCCGCCCTCGTCACTGCCCGGCCCCTGGGCGCCCCCG